>CAYYGS010000162.1:0-6250 GCA_964471335.1 uncultured Jutongia sp. | reverse complement strand
GTCCGGCCCTTCGTCATGCGTCAGCCCCGTCAGCTCCATCGTACGGTAAATAATATCTAAAGCTTCCGGTACAAAACGCTCCTGATCCGTATCCTCGATGCGCAGCACAAAGGTTCCCTTCGCGTGACGCGCGATCAAATATTCATATAATGCTGTCCTCAAATTTCCCACATGCATCCTGCCTGTCGGGCTGGGTGCAAATCTCGTTCTTATCTTACTCATCTTTATCCTCACACTTTCCAATACAATTATCACTATGTTGCGAGCAGTTTCCTATTCCATAAAAGAAGAACCGCAATGCGATTCTTCTTGAGAGCGATTTTAGACTTTCTTAACGGGTTTCTTTGAACTTACCGAGTCTTTGCGCTTTTTCGCCTTAGGCGCTTTCTTTCTCTCCGGATCATAGCCCGTCACATATGGTACGATCTCATCCATTCTGCCGTACAGCCGATAATTCGCATTCTCGTCTCCCAATGCCTCTTCCTTATTGATAAGGATCATCTTGTCGCCACTATAATAACGCGTCATATTGCGGCATAACGGGGAACGCAGGGATGATCCGATGATCAGGAGTACCTCTGCCTCCTCTACAGCATTGCTGGCCTGTGTGACCTTTCCGTTATCCACCTGCTCTCCCAGCAGCGTAAAGCCAGGACGCAGCGGCATCTGGCATACATCACAGAGAGGCGTTCCCTTCGCATTTTTAATATGATCTGTCCCAAAGACCTTGCCGCATGTCTGACACACATTCTGCTCCGCAGAACCATGTAAATCAATCACATCCTCACAGCCCGCCTTCTCATACAATTCATATACGGAACGCGTAACAATCGTATCAATCCGTTCATCTTCCTGCAGCTGGCGGACTGCCTTATGCACGATTCCCGGCTTCGGTTCCTGGTTCAGAATAATATCCTTATAATACTTATAAAAGATATCGCCTCTTCTGGCAAAAAAGGCCGATGACACGATCTCGTCATTAGAATATCCGTACTTCTCTTCAATATCGTACGCGATATGCTCCGCACGCACGCCATTCAGTCCCATTTCCAGCACCACGTTGACACCGCTCAGCACGACAATATGCTTACTGCCCGTAATTATTTCCTTTACCTTATCCTTCATTGTATCCATAATAACCCTCTTTTCTACGCCGCTTTTTGCGCTTTAATTTCCTAAATACATACAAATACTCTTCACCGCATCATCAATCCCGGAATAATCACTGCGAATGACCAAATCATAATTTGTTAAATTCGTCCATTTCTCACCCACATGATAATTATAGTAATTTGCCCGGCTCTTATCATTTTTGATAATTACCTCTCCAGCCTTTTTCTCATTTTCACCATACTGTTCTACGACACGTTTCAGACGGAAATCCAGAGAAGCGTGAACAAAAATATTACAGATATTCTGATACTCCTTCAGCACATAATCTGCACAGCGTCCTACAATGACACACGGCCCTTCCTCTGCTACCTTGCGGATCACATCCGACTGTGCAAGAAAGATCCGGTCATCCAGAGACAGGCCTGCGAATCCAAAATCCTGATTTCCATATACATTTATGCCCATCGCCAGAGAATACAGCAGACTATTCGTTGCCTTGTCCTCCGCCCTGGCAAAGGTCTCCTCCGCGAAACCGCTTTCCTTGGCAGCTCTTGTAATCAACTCATTATCATAAAACGGAATCTTGTAATGCTCCGCCAGCTTCTGGCCGATCTCACGCCCCCCACTGCCATACTGTCTGCTTATGGTAATTACCTTATTCATATAAATACCTCATTTCCTCAAGCCGAACCAATTTTTGTAAATATTATACAATAAATCCCATCTACCTGCAAGTCTTTTGGTAGATTTCCCCAAATGCACATTAGTCCAAAAGCCCTGTACTAAAATATCGTTCCATCCTGTCTGCCAGGACGGTCGCAATCACCTGATCCGATCCATACTTTTCTGCCATTTTCATCGCTGCCCATACATTCGCTCCAGAAGAAGTTCCGCATAAGATACCCTGCACCTGCGCCAGCCGTCTGGTAGCGGCAATCGCATCATCATCCGTCACCTCTACAACCTCGTCAATCAGATCCGTGTCCAGCACCTCCGGAATAAATCCATCACCGATACCCTGAATCTGGTGAAGCCCCGGCTCATGCCCCAGCAGGGCAGATACATTCTTTGGCTCGACAGCAATCACCTTCAATTCCGGATTCTGTTCCTTCAGATACCGCCCGATTCCCTGCAGTGTACCGCCACTGCCAAGACCGGACACGAAAATATCAACCTTTCCATCAAGCTGACGGTATATCTCATGCGCTGTCGTCTGATAGTGGATAGCCGGATTGTTGGGATTCACAAACTGCTGCGGCATAAATCCCTTCTCACCCAAACCTGCCATGATCTTCTCGGCCTCTTTCACCGAACCGCCAATGCTCAGCTCCGGCGGCGTCAGCTCCAGCTCTGCTCCCAGGCAGCGTATCAGCTTCTTACGCTCCTCACTCATATTGGCCGGCATCACGATAATCACCCGATATCCCTTACGCACGCCAACAAGTGCGAGTCCGATCCCCGTATTGCCCGACGTCGGCTCTACGATCGTCATTCCCGGCCGGAGCTTTCCCTCTTTCTCAGCCTGTTCGATCATATTCTTCGCCACGCGGTCCTTGATACTGCCGCCGGGATTTAAGAATTCTGCCTTTGCATAAATGGAAAAGCCCGTCGTCTGTTTAAGGCTCAGGATCGGTGTATCCCCGATCAAATCAATTATATTTTCCACTGCCATTACTATTATCTCCCTATCCGTATCGCGAGTTATTGACTATTTTATTCCGCCGCTTTCAATCTATGACCAAACTTGGAACAGGTATCTGAATATCGACATCCGCATCATAATCCACACCATCGATCCCAAAGCCGAATATCTCATAAAACTCCTGCCAATATCCATCAATATCTGTCATCTGATCCAGATTTTCCTGCGAAATCGTATTCCAAATATCATTGACCGCTTTCTGCACCTCATCTTTCATCTCCCAGTCATCCATGCGGATCAGACGGTTCTCATCGGTCACGACTCCCTCCGCACCAAAAAGCCTGTCATGAAACAGACGGTACATTTGCTCGATGCATCCCTCATGAAGCTTTTGCTCCTTCATGACACGGAATAAAATTGCCAGATACAGCGGCACAATTGGAATCGCCGCGCTCGACTGTGTGACAACAGCCTTATTCACGGAAACATAACCCTCTACGCCAGGGATCTCTTCTGTTATCTCATCCGCTGTCCGATACAAGTGCTCCTTCGCCTGTCCGATGGATCCTTCCTTGTAGATCGGATGCGTCACCTCCGGCCCAATATATGAATACGCCACTGTCTTTGCATTTTCAGCCAATACATCAGCGTCTTTCAGAGCCTTTATCCAAAGTTTCCAATCCTCGCCGCCCATTACCTTGACTGTATGCAGGATCTCCTCCTCTGTAGCCGGTTCGATTGTAATATCAGTGATCTCATTTGTCTTCAGGTCAATCGTCTGATTCGTATATGCCTCGCCTGTCGTCTTAAGCACAGAACGGTATGTCACACCGTCCGGCGCCGTCCGGCGGGGCGCTGCAATACTGTATACCACCAGATCTACCTTGCCCAGATCATTACGGATCGTCTCGATCGCCTGCTGCTTTATCTCATCGGAATAGGCATCCCCGTTCAAGGTCTTCGCATAGAGTCCATCTGCAGCGGCATATTCCTCAAAAGCTGCTGTGTTGTACCAGCCTGCCGTCGCTGTCCTCTTTTCCTTGCCCGGCTTGTCGAAGATCACACCCAGTGTATCTGCTCCGCAGGAATATGCAGCGGCAATCCGGGAAGCCAGCCCATATCCCATAGAACAGCCGATTACAAGTACCTTTTTCGGTCCGCTTGTCTGCGGCTGGGACTTCACATAATCAATCTGCGCCTTTACACTTGCCCTGCACCCTTCCGGATGTGCCGTCGTACAAATAAAACCTTTTACCTTTGGTTGAACAATCATAAGTATCCCCCTTTTTTGAGTTTAAATGCTCTTTCTTATTTCCTATTATTTAAAAATACGGAGCCTGTCATAGGCTCCGCACACGTTCATCCAGAGCAGATGACGGGAGTCGAACCCGCCTCCTCAGCTTGGGAAGCTGATATACTACCGATGTACTACATCTGCACTGGAACTATATTATCACAAGAGAATTTATTTTACAACCCCCCACTTACATCTTTGGGGCAGTCGGCTAAAACGATATTTCGTCACATCTTCCCCACAATACCGACGCCATACGCATAATGACCGTCGGGGCGGTTCGCCCACTTCGCAATCACAAGTGCCTTGCCCTTGCTGTTAAAACCATACAGCTCATAGCCTGCAAACATTTCTACATGATAAACCCCCATGTAGCGTCCGTTCTTTGCACCCGTTTCAAACATCAGGTCTCCCGCCTTGATCTTGAGATTCTGCACATTTTTACGGCTGTAGCCTCCCTTGAGGAGCTTATGGCGTCCGGCGCACCACTGCGCCATCGTCGCCGCCGTCGGAGCTCCGCTTCTTGACGCCACCTTCACACCAAAGGCCGCGTAGGAACGCCATACAAGAGAACTGCAGTCATAATACCCCTTCTTCATACGTTTCGGCTGGCTGTACTTGCACGTCTTACCAATATGCTTTGCCCGCTGAATCGTCCGTTTCTTCTTAGCTGTCACCACAGAAACCACACAGCCAATCTTGCAGCCGTTGATCTTCGTGGAAATAATCGCATTTCCTTCCTTCTTTGCACGGATCTTACCCTTCTTATTCACAGAGGCTACGCTGAGGTTGCTTGATTTCCATTGAAGCTTGCCGGGATATCCCTTTGCTTTTACCTTTGCTGTCTTATGTCTTGCCAGCAGGTAGGATGTCTTCGGCACTTTGACCACAACCACCTTCAAGTGCACCTGAAATTCCCGGTTATTGATTGTAAGCGTGATGTCTGATTGTCCCGCCTCATCACACTGTATCGTTAAAACATTATTTTTCACGCTGCATCCAACATACATATTCTTATTCGAAGATACCGAGCTGACATATGTAATATCATCTCCTTCATCCAACACATAGTCGCTCGTTATCGCAATCGTCGTCTTGCTCGACTTATAATAGCCCTTCACCCGGTATATCGTGACCGAATCCTTCGCCAGCACAACGGTTGTCATGTCCGGATAGACATATATCGTAAAGGTTCTGGAAAAGAGCCGCTGCTCCCCTTCGCTGTAATAATCAATATATTTCCCGGTTTCGTCAAAATAGGCCTGATTACCCCCATATCCAATCATAGTGACATTTGCCTTGCCGATTCCCGCCGCCTTATAATTTCCTACAGCATCTACCTGTAACACAGCCGCATCGTCACTCTGATACGCCAGGCGGGTCAGATTTTTCAGGTCGGAACTATTAAATACACTGTTCCTGCTTCTGTCAATATCAAACTTTCCAACAGCACCAACTGTCATGCTCAACCGTTTCTGCAGATCATTTCCCAACAGAAAATCTGCACCCGGCACCGGTGTCATGACCGGACGTACCGGAGGAGTAACAGCGGGGCCCGATGACACAGAGGGAGGCGTTGTTATCGCAGAAGCCGTTGGTAAACCCGTCGGCAAAGCACTGACGCCCGGCGTCTGGCTGACCTGCGGAGTCAGAGATGGCGTATCGGATGGCATAGCACTCTCTTCTGTATCCGCAGAGGCCGCAGGTGCTGTGCTAACAGAAGTACCGGAGACTGCCCCTGATATCGCTCCTGAAGATGCCTCCTCCGAAAACGGCGCACTCTGCCAATCTCCCTCTGCCGCCTCACCCTGTACCGGACAGGACAACGGCGATAAAACTGCAGCCATTAACATAGAAACACTCATCCACCATGCGATCCATCTTCTCTTCTGCATAACTTTCATCCTTTCCAAATATAATTTTCCAAATATAATTTCTACCAAACGCTCTGTGATTTCTCTTTTCTCTGACAATACAAACACAAACCCCGCACAGGAAATCCTACCATCTCTCCTCTGTCCGGGAGTATCACGGCAATTTCCGCATGCAGGGTCTGTATTATTGATTAATATGTGCATCTAATTTCTGAATCAGTTCCTCCACATCACATCCATGTACCTGACATGCCTGCTCCAGAGTCTCTTTGGGCGACATGTGGCATCCCATGCAGTGCATTCCCATCTCCTGAAAACATTCCTGCG
>CAYYGS010000161.1:0-6259 GCA_964471335.1 uncultured Jutongia sp. | reverse complement strand
TCGCCATAGCATGTTCGTGCTCACAATTAAAAGTCCTGTCCACAAACTTAACCTGTGCTGCCCGCCGATCCAAAAAGAACTGTAATTCCTCTTCCACCAGTCGCATACTTCGTAGACGCACCTGGCGATCTATCGAGGACAAACAATAACTACAGCCAAAAGGACAGCCGCGGCTGCTCTCATAATATATAATACGATGCTCCAAGCCCTTCATATCCCGATAAGGAAAAATCAGGGCATCCATGTCCAAAAGCGGTCTTGGCTCTGTCCTGATAATTTTGTCCATATTTTGATACATGCCTGCCTGTTCGGCATCCTCTGCGTCCGTTCCAAGTTCCCGATAAATCAATCCCCTGACACATTGCAGAGAAATTCCCTGCTCATATGCCCGATATAATTCCAAAAAAGTTTCTTCCCCTTCTCCTGACATAATACCGCTCAGACAGTTATACTCTTTCAGAAGGTCCTCAGCACGATAACTCACTTCCGGCCCGCCGAGCCAAATCACTGTCTCAGGCGATACTTGATGTAATGCCTCTGCTAATTCCAGAATCTCCCGAATATTCCAGATATAACAGGAGAAAGCTACCAAATCCGCATTTCTTCGATAAATATCTGCTAATACATCTTCCAGGCGCTGATTAATCGTATATTCTGCCATTTCTAAATTAGAAGCCGCAATTCCATAATGAATCCCATACGCACGTATACTGTATATTCCCAAATTAGAGTGAATATATTTCGCATTCATTGCTACTAATAATGCCTTCACCGTCAAATTCCTCTCGTTTTTTTATCATGAAATATATAATCATTTAGCAGGCTTAATATCTGTTCATCATTGAGTTCTATTTCCTGCCAGGAGACATTTCCAAAACAGCGTTTCATATGTTTCTCCAAGCCCTCAAAGACAGCTAACGCATCTTCTTTTTCAGAACGATATAATAAAGTGCCACTGACATGCTTGTCCTCTGATACAGGAATCAAAAGGTCTACACCAAAAGAAAAACTGATATGATATAATTTCTGTACATTCTGATAAGTGGGGTACGATATCCAGCTGCCATTTTCATTAAACACCTTTTTGATTACATGATGATTGGTCAAATGAAAAGACATATTTTCCTCGCTTAACTCACAGATTTCACAACCTACAATCCTGGCATTATTCTTATATTCATCCATTATTTCAAAAAAATGCCGCATCGCATCTTTTTCCTTATTCCCGCACTGCTTCAAAAACATCTCAGCATAACTGATATTGTGTGTTTCCTGATATTTCACTGTACAATAAGACGGAAAAAACGCATAAAAAGGCAGGGGGTATAACTGCTCATATTTTTCAAGTCCCGAGTCCAACAGACCCATATGATACCCTGCAATAAACTGATAAAAACAGGTAATACTCTCCGCTCCCAAATACATGCCCGGATGAAGGCGAACTTTCTCAAACAAAACATATAACTTATCTATAATTTTACACCCCTTTCCAAATACTCCTAAAACAAAAAATCTCCAAAATCCCCCTAAATATGATAAAACCCCATGATTTGGAATTCTATCATATCTGAGGGATTCTGACAACTCATATACAAAATGAGTGAAACAGTAACAAATAGGATAATGTAACCAATAAAAATTATATATACAATTTAGAATTTTTGAGTTATGATAATTTTAAAATTATAACTTAGAATTCTGTTGAAACATATATTTTCTTATGAAAAGAAAACCCAACAAAGAATTTGGAGGATTAAATTTACCATGAAAATATCAGTATATGAGCATTTTCCGCATTATGCAAAAGAAATCAGAACGGCAGTATTTGTAGATGAACAAGGTTTCCAGGAAGAATTTGACACAATAGATGATACGGCTGCACATATTGTAATATTTGATGATGACGAAGTGCCCATTGCAACCTGCCGCGTATTTTGGGATGCAATGATGGATTCATATATTCTTGGAAGACTTGCTGTCATTAAAAAATACCGCGGCAGGAATATTGGTTCTGTCATAATGAAAGAAGCTGAAAAGCATGTACAACAAAAGGGTGGAAAGGGCATAATTCTGCATGCACAATGCCGGGCAGCTAATTTTTATAAAAAATTGGGATACACAGAATTTGGCAATATAGAAGATGACCAAGGATGCCCTCATATCTGGATGAAAAAATCTCTTTGAAGATTAAGTTACTTTTCATAGGTATCAACGGCAAACAATGGTTCTCCCTTGTGGATTTTTCCTTCTGTCAGCAGGCGGATTTTCTGGTTATCCTCTAACTCCGTACAGAGAATCGGTGATACAATTGATGGTGCATGATTCCTGATATAATCTATATCCAGTTTCAGCATCGGCTCTCCTTTTTTCACCTTTTGCCCATTTTCCACCATAACCTCAAAACCTTTTCCCTCCAGCTTAACCGTATCAATACCAATATGCAGAAGCATGTTAATGCCAGTATCTGTCTCAAATCCAATGGCATGTTTCGTCTCAAAGACAAAACAAACCTCTCCATCTTCTGGTGCATAGATAACAGGTTCTTCAGGTGTTACTGCTGCCCCATCTCCCATCATTCGTCCGGCAAATGCCTCATCAGGTGCTGCAGCCAGATCTGCCGATATTCCGGTAACCGGACTGGAAATCACGACAGAAGATATGACCTTTTTGCCACTCTGTGAATTTTCAGAATCTTCTTTCGCACATTCTTGCTTCATATTTTCCTGAACATCTTCTGCCGAAGGGGATTTAATAACTTCTTCCTGTGGTGCAGTCTCCAGATAATCCTCCAGATTTGACTTAATCACCGTAACCCTTGGACCATAAATAATCTGCACACCGTTTCCCTTATGCACTACTCCGGAAGCTCCTGTGGAACGGAGCAATCTATCATTCACTAAAGCCGCATCCAGCACAGTACAGCGAAGTCTTGTAGCACAACAATCCACATCGCTAATATTCTTTTTGCCGCCAAGTCCTGCCGTAATCACTTTACTGATTTCATCCTCTGCACTCCCTGACACTGCTTCTCTTTTAGCATTTACATCTGCTTTCATATATAACTTAGTTTCTTCATCATCATCTTCTCGTCCCGGAGTTTTAAAATTGAATTTCTTAATTAAGAAAAGGAAAATAAAGTAATACAGTAAGAAATAAATAATTCCTGCCGGAATAACCCTCAACCAACTGGTCTTTTCATTCCCCTGCAGAATACCAAACAGAAAAAGGTCCAAAAAACCACCTGAGAACGTCAGTCCCACCGCTATATTTAACATGTGCGCAATCATGTAAGCACTGCCCGCCAAAACTACCTGAACTGCAAATAATGCCGGTGCCACAAAGAGGAAAGAAAATTCCAGCGGCTCTGTAATACCCGTCATCATACTTGCCAGCGCTGCGGACAGAAGCAGGCCTCCAGCCGCTTTTTTCTTCTCTGGTTTTGCACAGCGGTACATTGCCAGCGCTGCTCCCGGCAAACCAAAGATCATAAAGATAAATTCTCCGGAAAAATATCTTGTGGCATCTGCGCTAAAATGTGTAATCTCAGCAGAATTTGCTAACTGGGCGAAGAAAATATTCTGTCCGCCCTGAATGGTATTTCCGGCAACCTCCATAGTGCCACCCACCGCTGTCTGCCAAAATGGCATATAAAATACATGATGAAGCCCAAATGGAATCAATGCCCTCTTAATCAATCCAAAAATCAAAGTTCCTACATATCCGCTGCCCGTTACCAAAGCACCCAGCGCGTAAATTCCATTTTGCACTGCCGGCCATACAAAATACATAACAATGCCTACAAACATATACACAACGGTAGAAACAATTGGAACAAATCTCGTTCCTCCAAAAAAGGACAAAGCATTTGGTAATTCAATTCTATAAAAGCGATTGTGCAGTGCCGCCACTCCAAGCCCTACAATAATTCCGCCAAACACACCCATCTGTAAGGTTAGTATTCCACAGGATGAGGCGATGGTTCCCTCTAAAACATCTTCTGCAATACTGCCATCTGTTAAGATTTTGCCGTTTACCTGCAGCATGGCATTAATCGCTGTATTCATTACCAGATAAGCGATAACCGCAGAAAGGGCAGATACCTCTTTTTCCTTCTTTGCCATACCGATAGCTACGCCCACGGCAAAAATTAAAGGCAAATTGTCAAACACAGCACTTCCCACCCTGTTCATAATGGTCAACAGCGCGTGAAGCACAGTTCCTTCCCCGAGAATTTTTTGCAATCCATAGGTTGCAATAGTGGTTTCATTGGTAAAAGAACTTCCGATTCCCAGAAGCAGTCCGGCTACTGGAAGAATTGCGATGGGAAGCATAAAACTCCTCCCCACACGCTGCAAAATACTGAATATTTTTTCCTTCATAAATTTCCCTCCAATCTGTAAAGTTCCCAGATGTTCTCATACTTATTCTTTCCTGTAGTCGCCCCATCCATACAAAAAAGAGACATAACTATATACAAAAGCACCTTTTAACAGGTCTCTTGTATAGTTTATGTCTCCTGAAAGGAATATTCCAAAAGTAAGCAGTTCCATCAAAGAAAATAAGTTAATTATTGAACGATGTACTATCCCATACACCATATCATAACCGCCTGCTGAACTGCTAATAAATTCTTCTTAAATCCATACCCCACAAAATATTCCGAGTCAATTACATCTTCGGAAACCTCTTCACCGCGATAAAATGGTGGGCATGGATTTAATACAGCATGTTTGTTAGCCATATCCATTATTTCTCTGGTCACCTGACAATTCCTAAAATCGCTTAATACTTGGGCAGGTAATGAATCAGTACATATAATATCTTTTCCCTTGACTGCATCTTTTATATCATGATATACGTTTACTCCCTCCATCTCGTATCCAGCGGCACAGCATTGCGACAACTCAAACCCCATAACTTCAGAGGCTTCTTTCCACGCCAAACCAATATTCCCGGATTTCCCACAAAATAAATATTTATCATGACTAAAATCATCCCTGATTTTTGATAAAGAATACATATCCGATAATATTTCACAGGGATGATTGATATCTGTCATCGCATTAATCACCGGAACTTTTGAATATCGGGCAAGTTTTTCAAGCAATTGTATGTCCTTGTGCCGCACAATAATGATATCTGCCCAATTATCCAAATAACCACAAACATCCCTTAAATCTTCCTTTTTATCCAGCGTTTCATTTGGAAATAATATTGGCTGACCACCCAGTAAATATATCCCTTTTTCAAAAGTTACCCGTGTTCTGATACTCGAATAAGGGAAAAATAACACAGCACTTTTTCCTTTAAGGAAATCTTTATACCCATCCTCATTGATTTCATCTGCAATAGAGAATATCTCGTATATTTCACTTGATTGTAAGTCTGTTAATCTAAGCAAATTCTTCATTATAGAATCACCTCAATTATGTAAAATTAACCACTATTAATACTTGTGCCACTTTATGTTTGCTCTCATCTTTAGTTCATTTGAAAAAGAGTAACACTACCATACATATTCCTCCAACATTTCATCCAGTGCCTTATCCACTCTAGGCTCTTCTCTCTTGTCTTCCATAATAAGCAATATCGTTAGTGGATCAATAACTTTTCCATCCTTGTACGGAATTAAATACCCCAATTCCTGCACTACACATCCTGGCACTTCGCCTTTTGGTACTTGTTTTCTCTCTCTTATGCCGTATTCTCTCATCTGAGTTTTTGTAATTGCACATGTAGGATAAATGTTATCTCCCAACATAGAAAATTCCGAAAGTGCAGAAATCCCGCTTTTAGTAAGATTTTCCGATATGTCCTCTTCTAAATAAAATTCCTCTATTATCGGCATTCTCATAAAAGGTTTCAAGATTTCCCAGAATTTTTTCTTATCATTTTTATAGGTTATACTCCTAATTCGTCCTTTTTTTTCGAGAATCGGTATTTGCAGACTTTCTATCTCATCAAAACATCTGGTTATTGACATTTTTGAAACATTTAAACATTCTGCAGCCTTTGTAACCGTTGCATTATCCCACTCATTATAAATTGCAGTCAATAGCAGTTTCTGATTGAGAAAAGAAATCCTATCACACGCCTTTACAATTCTTGTGTCATTAAGTTTAAGCAATACTCCAAGAAAAGGCATATATACCTGATGTTCTTCCCATACGAATGGAATCCCTTCGTCCAACATTTTTTCTTTTGAATAGTAGTTCATCTTTGTGAGATATAGAACACAATACAACCCTGTTAGCTGCTC
>CAYYGS010000160.1:0-6259 GCA_964471335.1 uncultured Jutongia sp. | reverse complement strand
TTATAAATATGGGTCAGATAATCAATATAGGCAAAGCGACGTCCGATTTCCGTACAAAACGCAGTGATATTCTGCATACAATCGTACTTGGATGCACTGTTTTTTTTAGACAGAATTTTTGTCTCAATGCTGATTTCTTCTTTTCCGTATTTGCTCTCAACATTCTCTTTTATCTTATCCAGTAACAGCCTCCCCTTATCTGCAGATCCGGCAATAAATACGACTCCGTTTTCACCGATTCGGTAGCCGGCTCTGTGCTGTGTTTTGATTTCTCTGTTAATATCCTGTAATATCTCTATATTCTGTTTCCAGTCGAAATTGCTTTGAAGCTCACAGAAGCAGAGGATTCCGATGATCATATTCTGCTTTTCAAAATCAAATTCATTTAATACGGTCTCAAAGGAATATTGATTGAACATGGATGTTTTTTCATCCATATATTTTTCGATATTTTCATTACTCAGAATCAATCCCATCATGATGAGGGTCACGCAGACAACGACGACTAAAGATTCCGGGATGGCAAGCTGGATGGCAGCAGTGATAAAATAGAGAGGCACTGCAAGTATGATGGCCAGTCTCTTTTCAGAGTCCATTTGCTCCCAATAACGCAGGCAGTAGTATGCAATGAAGAGAAGATACAGTACAACACTTCCATATAGAGCATAGGCCTTGGGGCCCAGAGAATAGTCAGTTGTTTTCCCTTCTACATAGGTGATTGGCAATACTATAATTCCAATCGCGGATAGAAAAAACGGCACGGCCTGTAACAGCTTTACTGCCTTATGAAAGTTTTGGCCTGACTCCAGATAGCTTCTCATATATAAAAACAAAAGATAGATAAATCCTAACAGGAACAATAAATATATAACATGGACAATGAGGTTTAATGCATCAGGCACAATGTCTCTGTGATTTACTGTATAAATCGTAATCAGATCAAACAGCGCCACTTCAAATGCCACACCGGTAAGCCCTTGGAATAATCGGGTGGATTTAATTGGAATATGAGGTTTACGATAATAAAATACCATCATATATATAAGCAGCAAAAGGCATACGACAGATGTCTTGATCAACATATCAATGATTCCTCCCAATTATATCATTTGCTATATTTTAGCTTTTTATGGTAAAAATAGCAAGCTTCAAAAAATTAATAGACAGTCCCGCCTTTTTTTTGTATAATTTTACCTAAAGGGATCAAGGTGTCAAAAGCCCTTTTGACACTCTAATCCTAACTAAAGGTAAATTAACAGAAACAATAGTATGATGCCGGGGGTTTTTGACCCTGGCATCCTGGTATTGCCTGATGACTAAGTCAGGCAATCGTTTTGCACAGAAATGGAGGGACATATGAAACACAATTTAAAAAACCGAATATTGTCAGGTGTTTTGAGCCTGGCGATGCTCGTAGGCGGGAGCAGCCTGCCGGGAACAACGGCGCAGGCCGCCGGGAAGGCAAGTGTAAAGCTGAATAAGAAATCAATTTCTCTTTCGGTGAAGAAATCAACAAAACTCAAAATTGTAAAGAAAAATGTAAAGAAGCTGAAATCCCAGAAGTGGTCTTCCAGCAATAAGAAGATTGCGACTGTCACAAAAACAGGAAAGGTGACAGCAAAAAAGGCCGGAACAGCAAAGATTACCTGTCAGGTAAAATATATTGGTGTAAAGTCTAAAAAAGTACTGAAAAAGAAACTGACATGCCGCGTGAAGGTAACTTCCGGAACGGTGGCACCAACAGCAACAGCTGCTACTACCGCAGCAGTAGCAGCACCATCTGCAGTACCGTCAGCAGCGCCGTCAACAGGTGCCGCAGTTACTGTGCCACAGCCAACCGAGGCAGTAGAGGAAACACCTGTGCCGACAGCGACGATTAACGGTTCTGCTTTGGTAGAAGGTGCAATCACGCCAGATGAAATCACATGGCATATAGAGTATGACGATACCTCTAATATTGGGGAGGAACGGGAAGTTGTGATTGCAGGAGTGGCTTCCGGCAGCATGATCGTTCGGGACAATGGAACTGTTCGTAAGGAACTGGGTTCACAGGAGCTGGTGGATACCAAGATGGGATTAGGAATTAATCTCGGCAACACGATGGAAGCAATTGCGCCGATGGATGTCAGGGAGACAGCAACAGAGACGGAGGTATTTGAGACGGCCTGGGGACAGCCGGTGACAACACAGGAATATATTGACTGCCTGCACAGCTATGGAATTAATACGCTTCGTATCCCGGTAGCATGGTCAAACATGGATTCTGAGGACGGGACTTATACGATCAATGAAAAGTATCTGGGACGTGTGGAGCAGATTGCCAATTATGCACTGAATGATGGAATGTATGTTATTATCAATGATCACTGGGATAATCAGTGGTGGGGAATGTTTGGTGCCTGCAAGAAGGACGAGGACGGCAACAGAGTGGCAAATGAAGAGATGCGTGCGAATGCATGGAAGCGTTATGAATCCTATTGGACTCAGATTTGCGACCGCTTTAAGGATTATTCTGACCATCTGATTCTCGAGGGCGGTAATGAAGAGCTGGGAAGCCGGTTGAATGATTCGATTTATTCCAATGGATATGCTGCTACCACAGATGAAAATGATACCATGATGTCCGGCAATCTCAAGAAGAGTGAGCTGTATGATATGGTGAATAAAATCAATCAGAAGTTTGTTGATATTGTGAGGAACAGCGGTGGAAACAATGCATATCGTTTCCTGTTGATTCCGGGATATGATACAAATATTGACAGCACTGCAAATACGAGCTTCGTTATGCCGACAGATACGGAGGAAAACGGAACGAGTAAATTATTGGTTTCTATCCATTATTATAATCCGTGGGATTTCTGCGGTGACAATAATACAGGTTCTTACAGAGAGAAGGACAGAAGAAGTCATGTGTCAAGTATGAAGCCATTACAGCGTTTTGTGGACGAGGGATATGGCATCGTTATGGGCGAATGCGGAGTATGCAGTCCAAAGACAGTGACGGGAAGCGTATCAAAATGGCTGTATGATGTCTTTACAGAATGTACGAAATATCATATGATTCCGGTGGTTTGGGAGATTGGTCAGTTTTTTGACAGAGCCAATGCAAAGATGAGATACCGTGATCTTGCCGTGCTGTATAATACGCTGACCAATTCCAATGGAGATGCCAGTATGAAGGCAGAGACAGGCATCGCCGCAGCGGAGCCGGAAATTGCAGAAATCGGCGATCGTACACCGGTATGGAGCTGGAAAGGAAAGTGGTATAAAAACGGCGGAGATAATATAGTCGGAGATGACCGGTTTGAGGAAGGCGGAGGAACCAAGGTTATAGGAAGCGGAGTGGATAAATTTGTGCCGGTGAGCGAAATTACTGCAACGCTTGAGGGGGACGAGACCGCACTGGAATTTAATGAGTGGGGATTTCAGGCATTCTTGAAGCTGGATCTGAGCAAATACAAAAATCCGGCGATTGCATTTACCTTTATGGATGGAACAGATACTTTAGAGAACGTCGGCCTGTTTAAAGGAGGTGCAGCGGCTTCGGCAGATTATAGTGATGATATTAATCTGGAATATGAGACGTACCATGGGAAAGCGATTCTTTTGGATGAAGCGTTTGGTTTGTCTGCAGAGAAACCATATCTTTCCATTACTTTTGGCGGAAAACCTATCGTAACAGGGATTGATATTTACGAGATGGGAGAAGTGTGAATGAAAAGACCATTCACACGGGAAGAAGCGTCAGCCGAAGCGGACTTGCTGCAAAGCAGCATTCTTCCTCTCTAAATCATTTTATAAAGAATCCGCATAGCGAACAAGTTCGTTATGCGGATTCTTTTGTCTAATAGGAATTGCCTGATATTTGCCACCTTTTTATTTCTATATGCGGTAGAAGCCGGCAGAGCAGGCAGGCACCTTGATCTGTCTGCCATCTGCTGTGATACTGCCTCCGAATTCATAAAGAGTTTCCTGCGGCTGCAGTGGACTCTCAAAGGCGGCTACAGAATCTGACGGATTGATAACCACGAGAATTTCTTCACCGTTTTGGCTTCGTTTATAGGCAAGCGGATATGTATGTTCACGTGCGTAAATAAATTCGATATCCCCGCGGCTCTGCAGGGATGGATGCGCCTGGCGGATTTCAATCAAATGCCTGATTTCATTCCACAGGGAATCGGAGTCCTTTTTTTGGTTTTCTGCGGTAGGCCTGTCTTTGGACTCGTCCTGGGGAATATAAAGCATTGATTTCGGAGCGGTACTAAAGCCTGCATTGACAGAATCATCCCATTGCATAGGAGAGCGTGAGCCAGTCCGGCCATATCCGCCCTCTACAGAGACAAGATCTTCTACATAGCGCATACCGATCTCGTCGCCATAATAAATAAAAGGCGCTCCCGGCATGGAGAGGAGAAAGGCGAATGCAATTTTTAACCGGCTTCCCTTGATGGTACGGGAAAGTCTGTCCATATCATGATTGCCGGAGGGGATGCAGATCAATCCCTTTCGTGCAGTCTTTTCATAATTTTCTGTGTATTTTTCTACAAATTTGGAAGCATCTCCGTTTCCGGCAAAAAAAGGAGTTTCACAACGGAATAAATCGTTATAATGTGATGGGCCGAAATGGAGGAGGAAGTCCATGTGGAAACCGCCCTGTAAACTCTTATCCGGCTCTCCCCATTCGGATATCATGGCTGCTTCCGGATATTCTTTGTCCAGAAATGCCCGAATGTTCTGCCAGACCTGGATGGTACCTTTACCATCCTCGTCGCATTTGACCAGAGAACCTGCCATATCGACTCGAAATCCGTCACAGCCCATTTGCAGCCAAAAGCGCATAATATCTTTGATTGCCTCGATTGTCGCCTGTGGGCCCTCGTCTTCGATTCCCTGCTGCCATTTTCTTTCGGGGTCCGGCCGGTAATATCCATAATTCAGGGCCGGCTGACTGCTGAAGAAATTTACTCCGCAGCTTCCGTCACGGTCTGAAATCCCGCGGATGGAAGCACAGCCCTCCGGCTCCTCCCAAATGCAGTCCGTCCAAATATACCGATCGGTATATTCATTTCTTGCGGCCTCCATTGATTTTTTAAACCACGGATGCTCTACCGAGGTATGGCCGGGTACAAGATCCAGCAGGATGTGCATATTACGCTGATGAACCGCATCAAATAGCTGTTTCAGATCCTCATTTGTACCATATCTCGGGGCTGCCCTGTAATAATCAGATACATCGTAACCTGCGTCAGAAAAGGGCGATTCAAAGCAGGGATTCATCCAGATCGCGGTGCATCCAAGTTCCCTGATATAGTCGAGTTTTCCGATGATGCCCTGAAAGTCACCAATACCGTCTGCATTGCTGTCCTTAAATGACTGTGGATAGATTTCATAAAAAACTGCATTGTCAAGCCATTCCGGATAATTCTTTTCCTTCATAACAATCCTCCATTATCGGTTAAATTGCCAATTTTCAAAACTGTATACATTGCTTTCAAATTCAAAGAATATATCATGCACGCCGGTAATTGCTTCTGTGGGAACAGAAACCGTTGCTTTTCCCGTTTCATCCGGCACAATCTTTGCTTCTGCAATGACTGGTCCATCCAAACTGTCAGCACATACGCGGATACTTGCCCCTGGAGCCGGCGTACAGATGAAATTGGCCTCAAAGACAGTCGGCGTCGTATCACCAAAGTCAACATTTGCAATTTTACTCCAGCTGTAGTGATATCGCTCCGGATCAGCAACCGCTTCCATGCGGGCGCCATCATCTGTTCGTAAATAAAAGATATGATCTTTCCGAACCTGTTCGTCAGCTAACTCCCCTCTGTTCAGGGTGATTTCTGTGTAGGCCGGATTTTTTTTGTAATAGTCATTCATTGCACGATATTCCGCCTTTTTTGCCTCATCGTCGGTGGTACTTGCTTTTGGAACCATGATTAATTCCATATGTTCTGCCTGCATACCTGCAGAATTAGTATAGGTACAACCGGAATTTAAGGTATATGGATCGAAATTTTTGATCGCTTTTACGCCAGGCAGATCCTGATCTACCATGCCCAAAGAACCATCTGCGGCAACGCTGATTTCGTTGACATGAGTACTGCGGTAACCCAGATCACTGTTATTTGCAGTCTCCAAGACCATAGTATGGTAGAACATATAATATTTTCCTTTGAAAGCAACAATACTATGGTGGTTATTTCCATCAACTCCAAAGACGGTACCACAATTTGGCAGGATCTCTCCTTGATAACTA
>CAYYGS010000159.1:0-6326 GCA_964471335.1 uncultured Jutongia sp. | reverse complement strand
CAGTGAAGTATAAGTCCTTTAATCCGAAGGTGCTTAAGATTACGCAGAAGGGTAAGTATACCGCTAAGAAGCTGGGTAAATCACTCGTTCGTGTGACGATCAACCAGAATAATAAGGTATACCTGTTGTATATCAACCTCTCTGTCTTTAAGAAGGGTAAGAAGAAGAAATAGTTACATTAAATTTATAAGCTGCGTCTGTGACAGCAGTGGTTAGTATAAGGGCAGGCTCAACAGCCTGCCCTTTTTGGAAGAGAAAGGAGAGGAGGATGGATTTTGGAAAGTGGGATAAAGAGCTTGATCGTCTGGAACAGCGAAAAAGCCAATATACATGGGATGAGTTGGAGGAATTGATCACAGACAGCCTGCAGGAGGAACAGATCAGTATGGAAGAATTTGAAATACTGATGCGTCGTTTGATGGATCTGGATTGTGAATTATAAGGAGAGATTACGTGGACGAGAGAAGAACGAGAGAAGAGGAAATAGAGTACAGGAGATATCTTCATCGATTGAAACGCCGGGAGGAGCGCAGACGGAAGGTGATGATTGCCAGGACGGTTACAGCCGTTGTATTGATATTGGTGGTCGCTGTGCTGGCGATCGGTATTCGTGCCGGAATCCAGGCGGTGTTAGCGCATACCAGTGGAAGCAAGCAGGCGAAGGCGCAGCCAACCGCGACGGCAGAGCTATCTCTGGACTATTCTGTACCCGAGGGCTATGAGGAGATCTGTGAGAAACTGGAAGGGATGCGGAAGGAATATCCGGAGGTGGAGGATATTCTGATGAATCTGTATGAGTATCCGGAAAATTTATTGAATCTGGCAGTCGCAAATCAGGAGACATTATCTTTTGTTGTGGATTATCCAAAACATAAATCAGATATCAAGTCCGGTGGTATTATTAAAGCGGAGGAACTCGAACGGGAGGGAGGAATACCGTGTCTGCAGCAGTGGGATGCCAGATGGGGCTATCTAAGCTATGGCAATGATCTGATTGCGATTGATGGATGTGGACCGACCTGTCTTTCTATGGTGGTGGCAGGCCTGAAAAAGGATGTGACCAGTACGCCTGATGCTATGGCGGAATTCAGCCTTGAAAATAATTATTATACAGCGGCGTCCGGATCGGCGTGGTCTCTGATGTCTTCCGGGGCAAAGAAGCAGGGAATTACATCTGAGACGATCACGATTGGTGAGGATTCTGTGAGGAGTGCACTGGAGAGCGGACGACCCATGATCTGCAGTATGAAGCCGGGAGATTTTACGACGACAGGTCATTTTATTGTTCTTGCTGGTTTGGAGGAGGATGGGACTGTGATTGTAAATGACCCGAATAGTATTACCAGGAGTGAAACGACATGGCAGCTTGCCGACCTGGTCGGACAGATGAAGGCGGCATGGGCCTATACGTTATCCTCGGAAACCGATTGATTTTATGAAGAAAACGGCGTATAATTCTTTTCAAGATTCAATGATAAGCAGGTCGAGCAAGCTTGCTTGTGAGACTGCAACAAGATCATAATGCAAAGCATTATGATATAATAATAAGCGGACCGAGCAAGCTTGCTTGTGAGGGCGCAACAAGATCAGGAAGCGAAGCTTCATGATCTTATAATAAGTGGACCCCGCAATGATAAGACACCGGCACGCCGGAGAAAGGTATGGTTATTACAATGAATTTGGAAGTACTGAATCAGGCAGACGATTTCATCACAGAAAAAATAGACGAAGGTGCTTTGATGGGCGCCTCTCTTCTTGTCATTCATAAGGGCAAGGAAGTATATGGAAAAGAATTTGGCACGGCAGACGAAGCAAGACAGATCCCTATGACCAGAGACGTCATTTTTCGCTGCTACTCTATGACAAAACCCATCACCTCTGCAGCCATAATGACGCTGGCAGAACAGGGACGACTCAACCTGATGGATCCGGTCTCCCTTTATCTTCCCGGCTTTAAGGATCAGAAGGTTTTGGTTGATGGCAAGCTGGTTCCTGCAGAGCGTGAAGTCACGCTTCTCGATTTAATGAATATGACGGCCGGTGTCACATACCCCGATGCAAGCTTTCCAGCCGGTGAGTATATGCAAAAAATGATTGATACATATTATGAAAATATCGAAAAAGGAAAACCCACCTCGACATATGACCTCGCGAACCTCATCGGACAGCAGCCCCTGAAATTCCAGCCGGGTCAGGAGTGGTGTTACTCCTTCTGTGCAGATGTACTAGGGGCAGTCATTGAAGTAATCACAGGCAAAACCTATGGCGAATATCTGAAAGAAACAATATTTGAGCCGCTCGGAATGACGGATACAGACTTCTATGTACCGGAGTCAAAGCAAAACCGTTTTATGGAAAATTATCAGTATATGCCGGAGACCGACCGTCTTGAGCCCTGTACCTGGCAGCATTTGGGACTTTCTTATATGCACAAAAAAAAGCCCGCCTTCGAATCAGGCGGTGCCGGTTTAGTATCCACGATAGATGATTATGCCAAATTCACCCAGATGATGCTCCATGGAGGCGTCTATCAGAATACGCGCATCCTGAGCAGAAAATCAATTGAATATATGACATGCAACCATCTAAGTGAAGAACAGAGAAAAACCCTTGACTGGGAAGCGCTTCGCGGTTATGGCTACGGCTGTCTGATGCGCCAGATGATCGACGTCCCCGGTTCCGGCGGCCTTGGCTCTGTCGGGGAATTCGGCTGGGACGGCTGGCTTGGATCCTATGTGGCCATGGATCCCACAGAAGATCTGACCATCATCTACGTCATTCAAAAATGCGGCGGCAACGGCTACCGCGATGTACAGGTTCTCCGGAATATTATTTATTCTGCATTATAAAAAGGTTTGAAGTTCCACTAATGCATGAAAAATCCATGCTAAGTGGAACTAAATCAAACCTATGAAGAACGCAAAACCAGCGTTCTTTGCCACAGAATAACGAGCAGTTTCCTATTAGAAATACAATGATGCCGGGATCAAAAGCCCCTTTTGACCTCGACATCATAAAATTATAAATACTATACTTCAGTCTAGCCCCTCCGGGATATTCCATATTCCGGAGGTTTTTTTATGCTTCCAGCCATCTTCCTTCCTGTCATAACCCTCCACAAGAATATACTGCCAATTGCTTGCAGTCTTCAAAGACCGATAGATTTTCCTCAACGCTACACGGCTTCTGTTATGCTCCGGATTGCCGGAATCTGCCAGAAAGACATCCTCCTCCGCAGAATCATATAAAAAAATTGTAACGTAGTGCCCAGGCGTATCCTTCCAGTATACGGAAGAATCATGGCTGCTCACAAGCACAAGAATGCAGAGCGAATCCTTCGCCTGCCGCCGAAATTCTCTATAGTTCTCCGGCTTTCTCTCTACATGGCAGTCAAATCCTATCGCTGTCAGCGTCCGCCGCAAATATCCCCACTCAATTGCCATACCACCGGAATATTCCGTATTTTTTTTTGCAAATCGATAGGCGTCTATTGGGGAACATTGATACGGTGTGAGAGAAGAATAAATATTGGCAATACAACAAAGCCCGCATCCAAAGGCACCGAAATACCCCCCATCCATATATTCCTCCCCCCATTGTCCGGACCAGTCTAAGCCCCTGCTCCACGACTTTGGTCCCTGAAGAAAAGTATAAATGCCCTCCTCCGGGTCCTCCTGCACGGCAGGCTCCGGTGTCTCCGTCTCATGTGGAGCCTCACTCTGTGCTACAGAAACAGCAGTATTCTCCACATCCTCATTCTCCCCCTGCTTGCCTCCGTTCCCACGATTTCCCACCTGACGGATAGCGGCCACCAGAAGGATCACAACACAGACAGCCAACACGGTAGCCGCTGCCTGCATCCCCTGCCTTCTCTGCATTCTTTTTTTGCTCATATGCCAATATCCTTTGTTATTCCACATACCCACGAATCTTCTCCCTTGTATCCTTTTCCTGCATGGCACGAAGTCCTAAAATTTCCGTTTCTACCGTTCAATGTCCTATCTGTCTTTTGAAAAAGGACGCGCCATTTGGCGCGCCCGTGTTTCCGAGAAATATTTTCCTTATCTTACTCTTACTGTAACATTTGCTGTCTTATTTCCTACCTTAACAGTCACCTTGCTGCTGCCTTTCTTCTTACCCTTTACAGTAACTACTACATTACCCTTCTTTGCAACAGCCTTCGTCACCTTGGCAAACTTCTTTGATACCTTTGTTGTGATCGTATCTGTCGTAGCCTTCTTCTTATTCTGTGCTGTTACTGCAAACTTCACAGAAGCTTTTTTGCCCTTCTTGACTGTCACAACACGCTTGATTGCCTTTACCTTCTTAGCCTTATTCTTAACATATACCTTAATGGATGCTGTCTTCTTACCAGACTTCAATGTCACTACTGCAGAAGAACCTCTTACAGCCTCTGCCGGAACGGTAAGTTCTACCAGCTTTTTATTTGGCACCTTTGTTGCTTCCACAACATTCGTATCTGCAGAAGATACCTTTACTGTCTTAATTCTGTTTGCTGCCTTTGTCTTTTTCGCAGTAAATGCAACCACCTTTGTCTTGCCCGGTGCGATCACAATTTTATCCTGAATAGAAATGCTCTTTGTCTGTCTTACTTCCTTCGTTTCCGGTACCCCCTTGATCGTAACCAGAATAGAAGCGACTGTTGCATTGTTTGATAATACAGCTACTGCTGCGTCTGTTACTGCTACAGCACTCTTCGTTGCTGTCACAGTCACCGTAATGGCATCACCGGATGCTGCTACAGCGGATGCTGATGCGATAGAGCTTGCCAGCTTCGCATCATAGGAACAGGTAAGTGCTCCATTTGTTGCAATCGCAGCGCCTGTCACTGTTGTGCTTGCTTTTACTTCCTTATCAGCAGCTGCCTGCATCTCAATCTTTCCTGTCGGAATATTGGCAGCCTTCTTATTTCCTGCTGCCTTTACCATATCTGCCATACTAATCCCTGAAAGTGTCAGCGCGCATGCCAGTGCAAGTGAAAGTGCTTTTTTCATTGATAACTTCATATTAGTTCCCCCTTATATAGATAACTATTATTTGGTGTGCGCCCATCGTTTCCCCCCGACGGATGCATCAGCCGGTTACAGTGGAGATTCTAACACCGAGCATCGTGCAAATCAATGGCGCAATTCCACAAAAACATTTCTGATTCTTGCAGTGTCATAGTGCAAAAACACCATAAAAAACAAAAAAATGGTGATTTTGTTCAATCTGCAAAATCACCATTCCACAAAACATATTCAATTTCGACAAGTTTTTTGCCTTATTTTCGTCACAAATGACAAATTTCCTATTTTCTTCCTTAAATCTTAAGAAATAACCGACTTCTAAAAGGTAAACCTACCTTCAAAGTATTTCGGAAGGTCTGCGATCTTAACCCGCTCCTGCTCCATCGTATCACGGTCACGCACCGTGACAGCCTGATCCTCCTCCGAATCAAAATCATATGTCACACAGTACGGCGTACCGATCTCATCCTGACGACGATAACGTTTTCCGATATTTCCGCGGTCATCATATTCACAATTATATAATTTTGATAAATCCTGATAAATCTTGTCCGCCTGCTCAGAAAGCTTCTTTGACAGCGGGAGTATACCGATCTTCACCGGTGCAATCGCCGGATGGAAATGCATCACAGTACGCATATCACCGCCCTCAAGCTCCTCCTCATCGTAAGCGCTGCACAGAAATGCCAGTGTCACACGATCCGCACCGAGCGATGGTTCAATAACATAAGGAATATATTTTTCATTTTTGCTGTCATCAAAATAGCTCATATCCTCGCCGGATACTTCCTGATGCTGCGTCAGGTCATAATTCGTCCGATCCGCAATGCCCCAGAGTTCACCCCAGCCAAACGGGAAGAGGAACTCAATATCCGACGTCGCCTTACTATAGAAGGAAAGCTCCTCCTTCTCATGATCACGTACCCGCATCTCATCCTCGCGAATGCCGAGAGACTGCAGCCAGTCGATACAATATTTCTTCCAATAAGCAAACCATTCCAGATCCGTATCCGGTTCACAGAAAAATTCCAGTTCCATCTGCTCAAATTCTCTGGTACGGAATGTAAAATTCCCCGGCGTAATCTCATTTCGAAAGCTTTTTCCTATCTGCCCGATTCCAAAAGGAATCTTCTTGCGGGAGGTCCGCTGTACATTCTTGAAATTCACAAAAATCCCCTGTGCCGTCTCCGGACGGAGATATACTGTGTTCTTTGCATCCTCCGTCACCCCCTGAAATGTCTTAAACATCAGGTTAAACTGGCGAATATCCGTAAAATTATGTTTTCCGCAGGTCGG
>CAYYGS010000158.1:0-6333 GCA_964471335.1 uncultured Jutongia sp. | reverse complement strand
GGCGAGGGCGTTAAGGAATTGGGAGGCTTAAAGATTATCGGTACGGAACGTCACGAGTCGAGACGTATTGACAATCAGCTTCGTGGACGTGCCGGACGTCAGGGAGATCCGGGAGAATCCCGATTCTATATATCGCTGGAAGACGATTTGATGCGTCTGTTCGGCTCGGAGCGTCTGATGGGGCTCTTTGATGCGATGCCGGACGGAGAGCAGGTAGAGCATAAGATGCTGTCGAGTGCGATTGAGAGCGCACAGAAGAAAATCGAGGGAAATAACTTTGGTATCCGTAAGAATTTGCTGGAGTTTGACCAGGTGAATAACGAACAGCGTGAGGTGATCTATAAGGAGCGCCGCAAGGTATTGGACGGCGAGAGCATGCGCGACACGGTGTATCAGATGATTACGGATGTGGCAGAGAAGTGTGTGAATAACGTAATTGGTGATGATCAGACAGCAGAAAACTGGGATATTAAGGAGCTGAATAATGTTTTGACTCCGATTATACCGATCCAGAAGATACGATTGACCGAAGAACAGCGCAAGCATGGAACGAAGAATGAGCTGATGCAGCAGGTTAAGGAAGCGGCAGAGAAAGTCTATGAGGAAAAGGAAGCAGAATTTCCGGAGCCGGATCAGCTGCGTGAGGTAGAGCGCATTATATTATTAAAGGTGATTGACCGAAAGTGGATGGATCATATTGACGATATGGATCAGCTCCGTCAGGGAATCGGATTACAGGCATATGGCCAGAGAGATCCGGTTGTTGAGTATAAATTTGCCGGCTATGATATGTTTGATGCGATGATTGATTCCATTTCAGAGGAGACTGTTCAGGCGCTGACGCATATTAAGATTGAGCAGAAGGTGGAGAGAGAGCAGGTAGCAAAGGTGACAGGCACCAACAAGGACGAGACGGCTGTTAAGGCGCCGAAGAGGCGGAAGACGAAGAAGATCCAGCCAAATGATCCGTGTCCTTGTGGAAGCGGTAAGAAGTACAAGCAGTGCTGTGGCAGAAAGTTCTAGTACTAGGAAACTGAAAAATGATAATAGTATATGACAAAGAAAGAGGTGAGTTAAATGGTGGAATTTGATGCGATAAAATTATCCCTGTCAAATTATGGTCAGCCATTGCTTGAAATGGGGGATTCACTTTGACCTCGCTAATAAGAGAGATCGAGTGGAGGAATTAGATAAGACGATGGAGGATCCCGGTTTTTGGGAGGATCCGGAGAAATCTGCGCAGATTGTGCAGGAGAGCAAGAAGTTAAAGACGGTTATTGAGCGTTACGAGAAACTCTGTGAAGACAGGGATGATATGCTGACACTCATTGAGATTGCTGAGGAAGAAAATGATGCAGGAATGCTGCCGGAGCTGGAGGATTCCTGGAAGCTTTTTGAACAGGAGTATGAGGATCTGCGGATCGAAACGCTGCTGTCGGGAGAGTATGACAAAGACAATGCAATTCTGACGCTTCATGCCGGTGCCGGAGGCACGGAAAGCTGCGATTGGGCCAGCATGCTGTGCCGTATGTATCAGCGATGGGCAGAGAAACGGGGATTTCAGGTGGAGATGCTTGATTTTCTGGATGGCGACGAGGCGGGCTATAAGTCAGTGACACTGCAGATTAACGGCCTGAATGCCTATGGCTATTTGAAATCAGAGCATGGTGTTCACCGTCTCGTTCGCATATCGCCGTTTAATGCGGCAGGAAAGAGGCAGACGTCCTTCGTTTCCTGTGATGTCATGCCGGATATTGAGGAGGATGTTGACATAGAAGTGGCAGATGATGATATCCGCATTGACACCTACCGTTCCAGCGGAGCAGGTGGACAGCATATTAATAAGACTTCTTCTGCGATTCGTATCACGCATTATCCGACGGGAATTGTGGTGCAGTGTCAGAATGAACGATCGCAGCATATGAATAAGGATAAGGCAATGCAGATGCTGAAGGCAAAGCTTTATATTCTGAAGCAGCAGGAGCAGCAGGAAAAGGCTGACGGCATTCGCGGTGAATCAAAAGAAATCGGCTGGGGCAGCCAGATTCGTTCCTATGTAATGCAGCCCTATACGATGGTGAAGGATCACAGGACGAATGAAGAGGTATCAAATGTGCAGGGTGTGATGGATGGTGGTATTGATCCGTTTATTAATGCGTATTTAGCGCATATTCATACCTCTGAATAGAAAAGGAAATGAGGAAATTATGGTGAAAGTAAGTGTATTAGGTTATGGAACAGTAGGCTCTGGTGTGGTAGAGATACTGGATAAGAACAGGGAATTGATTTCCAAGAGAGTAGGGGAGGAGGTCTCCCTCAAATATGTTCTGGATCTGCGGGATTTTCCGGGGGATCCGGTAGAAAATGTGCTGGTGCATGACTTTGAGATGATCGCAAAGGATCCGGAGGTTCAGATCGTAGTAGAGACGATGGGAGGAACACATCCGGCCTATGAATTTGTCAAAACATGCCTGGAAAACGGAAAGAGTGTCTGTACTTCTAACAAGGCGTTAGTTGCTGCATATGGGCCGGAACTTTTGGAACTGGCAAAGTCCAAAAATGTTAATTTTCTGTTTGAGGCCAGCGTGGGCGGCGGCATTCCGATTATCCGCCCGTTAAAGACTTCTCTGGCTCCCGATGAGATTCAGGAGATATCCGGAATATTAAATGGCACGACAAATTACATATTGACCAAGATGACAGAGGAAGGGCTGGATTTTGACAATGTGTTAAAGGACGCGCAGGATAAAGGATATGCAGAGAAAGACCCGACGGCAGATGTGGAAGGCCACGATGCATGCCGCAAGATTGCGATCCTTACATCGCTGGCATATGGGAAACAACTTGATTTTGAGGATATATATACAGAGGGAATTACAAAGATTACAGACAGGGATATTGCCTATGCGAAGAAAATGAAAGCAAAGGTGAAGATCTTTGGTTCTTCGAAGAAGGTTGGAGACCGTGTCAGTGCGATTGTAGCGCCGATGCTTATCAATTCAGACCATCCGCTCTACAGTGTCGATGGTGTATTTAATGCGATTCTGGTCAAGGGCAATATGGTAGGCGATGTGATGTTTTACGGGCAGGGCGCCGGCAAGCTGGCTACGGCAAGCGCTGTCGTGTCCGATGTCATGGATGCTGCAAAACATGCAAATGTAAATATCAAAACATTATGGGATGCCGCAAAGCTGGATCTCGTACCCGCCGGAGAGGCGAGGAATTCTTTCTTCGTCAGGTTGTCCGGTGCAAAGGCAGAGAATGAGAAGAAAGTGCAGGAGATCCTCGGGACGGTGCAGGAGATTGATGCAGGATTTGGCGATGAGTATGCGTTTATGACAGAAGAGATGACGGAAGAGGATTTTGCAAAAGCAGAACAGGCGCTGGGTAACGTCATCAACAGGATTCGAATCGACATGTAAAGAGCGACAAGATTTTATAGAAGGAAGGACATTTTGCGGCGGCAGAGCTGCTGTGTTCGGAAGTGTATAAAAGTGCGCAGAAATGAGGATTAGGATGAAATATTTAGTGGTACTGGGTGATGGAATGGCAGATGAACCGATTGCGGAGCTCGGAGGGAAGACACCTCTGGAGTATGCGAAGACGGCTGTGATGGACAGGCTGGCTCCCAAATCGGAGATAGGACTGGCCTATACCATTCCAACAGGAATGAAGCCGGGCAGTGATACGGCAAATCTGGCGGTGCTGGGGTATGATCCGAAGAGATATTATACGGGGCGGTCTCCGCTGGAAGCGCTCAGCATTGGCGTTCCGATGAAGGATACGGATATTGCAATCCGGTGTAATATTGTGACAGTCTCTGATGATGATCTGCCCTATGCGGAAAAGACGATTATAGACCACAGCTCCAGTGAGATTTCTACGGAGGATGCTGCCGTATTGATGGAAGCAGTCCAGAAGGAATTTAATAACGAGATATATCAGTTTTATCTGGGAACGAGCTACCGTCATCTGACGATCTGGGATCATGGTGAGGTGGTGGAACTTGTACCGCCGCATGATGTACTGGGACGCGTGATTGGGCAATATCTTCCACAGGATGAGAAGCTGCGGGAGATGATGCGGAGGAGTTACGAGATACTGAATGATCATCCTCTGAATGTCGAGCGCGCGAAAAAGGGACTCCATAAGGCGAATTCACTTTGGTTCTGGGGAGCTGGTACGAGGCCGGCACTTGATTCTTTTGAGGAGAAGTTTGGAAAACGCGGTGCTATGATTTCTGCTGTCGATCTGTTGAAGGGTATCGCCGTCGGTGCCGAGATGAAAAACATCGAGGTGGAAGGCGCAGACGGGACGCTGGAGACAAATTGGGAAGGAAAAGCAGACGCTGCTGTTAAGGCCCTTCTGGAGGATGGCTGTGACTTTGTGTATATTCATATGGAGGCTCCGGATGAGATGGGTCATCAGGGCAGTCTGGAGAGAAAAGTGAAGGCAATTGAATATCTGGATGCAAGAGTATTGTCTGTTGTAACAGAGAAGCTGGACGTATCCGGAGAGGAATATCGACTGATATTGCTGCCGGATCACCCGACGCCGATTGCCTGCCGGACTCACACATCTGATCCGATTCCGTACATGCTTTATGACAGCAGAATAGACAGAGGAGCTTCATGGCTGTATAACGAAAAGGCCGCGGAAGAGAGCGGAAATATTGTGAAGGAGGGCTACACTCTGATGAATAAATTGTTAGAGAAGTAGTCTCAGGGAGCGGCTGAAACATGTCGCTCCTTTGATTTACGCGAAGGCAAAGTGAGGATATGTCTGTGCATGTACAAGACTATCCGAATTTGCGTGAAGGCAAAATAAGGATATGTTTGTGCATGCACAAGACTATCCGAGCGCGCCCGCGACCCGAGAAGTCATGCGAAGCGTGACTCTCGATTTGCGCGAAGGCAAAGCATTCAACATCTGGAAAGAAGAGGGAAAGAGATGAATATACAAAAACAGATTGCTGACGAACTGGAAATTAAGGAATGGCAGGTGGAGGCCGCTGTTAAACTGATTGATGAGGGAAATACGATTCCGTTTATCGCGCGCTACCGGAAGGAGGCGCATGGTTCACTGGATGATGAGCAGCTGCGTAATCTTTATGAGCGGCTTGTGTATCTGCGTAACCTGGAAGAAAAGAAGGAACAGGTTCTCTCCAGCATAGAGGAACAGGGGAAGCTGACGGAGGATCTGCGTGAGCAGATTCTTGCGGCCAAAACTCAGGTCGTTGTCGATGATTTATACCGTCCGTATCGTCCAAAGAGGAGAACAAGGGCGACAATTGCCAGAGAAAAGGGCTTGGAGGAATTGGCCCGGATTATTCTGGCGCAGGAGACATCGAAGAGCCTGGAGGAAGAGGCGGCGCCGTTTGTCTCAGAGGAAAAGGAGGTTGCAACGGCAGAGGCAGCGATCGCCGGGGCACAGGACATTATTGCGGAGGAGATTTCGGACAATGCAGAGTATCGCATGTATATCCGTGATCTTACGATGCAGGAGGGCATAATCATGTCGTCTGCAAAGGATGAAAAGGCGTCTTCCGTCTATGAGATGTATTATGAATTCCAGGAATCGGCGTCGAAGATTGCGGGTCACAGAGTGCTGGCATTAAACCGTGGAGAGAAGGAAAAATTTCTTGTGATTAAGCTTGCAGCGCCAGAGGAACGCATCCTGCAGTACCTGCGTAAAAAACTGATTTCAGAGGAAAATCCGAACACGGAAAAAGTGTTGATGGAGACGATAGAAGACAGCTATAAGAGGCTGATTGCTCCCGCGATTGAGAGGGAGATACGTAATGATCTGACAGAGAAGGCAGAGGACGGAGCGATTCATGTATTCGGAAAGAATCTGGAGCAGCTGCTGATGCAGCCCCCGATTGCAGGCAGGACGGTGCTTGGCTGGGATCCGGCGTTTCGTACCGGATGTAAACTGGCAGTAGTCGATCCTACGGGAAAGGTGCTGGATACGACGGTTGTCTATCCGACTGCCCCGCAGAATAAGGTGAATGAGACGAAGGCAACAGTGAAGAAGCTGATCGAGCGGTACGATATTTCACTGATATCGGTGGGAAACGGAACGGCTTCCAGAGAGTCGGAACAGATTATTGCCGATATTTTGCGGGAGATCCCAAAGCCGGTGCAGTATATTATCGTAAATGAGGCGGGAGCTTCTGTCTATTCTGCAAGTAAGCTTGCCACAGAGGAATTTCCGAATTTTGATGTAGGGCAGAGGAGCGCTGCTTCGATTGCGCGTCGCCTGCAGGATCCGCTGGCAGAGCTGGTCAAGATCGATCCGCAGTCGATCGGCGTGGGTCAGTATCAGCATGAT
>CAYYGS010000157.1:0-6353 GCA_964471335.1 uncultured Jutongia sp. | reverse complement strand
ACAAGCGGATTCTGTTGGAACGCAAAGAAAGCCGCGAAGAGGGCTGGGAAGAAGGACGCATAGAAGGACACAAAGTAGGACGGGAAGAAGGGCGGCAAGAAGGGCGGCAAGAGGGACACAAGGCGGGATTGAAAGAAGGCTTCACAAGAGGCCGAATTCTGACATACTATGAAATGAATCTGACACCAAAAGAAATTGCAGGCAAGTTATGTCTGCCAGAAGAAAAAGTGGAAGAAGTGATTCGATGCGAGAATACAGAAAAAAATGATTAACGGTATCGTGATATACACATAACCGCCACAGATTTTCTGTTTTTATGAAAATCCGGGACATGGCCGCCAGAATAACGAACACCAAATTCATCGTACTGGCAGCTATACCCCGGATTTTTATGCTATAAATACTACGCTTATTATTTCACAATCGGCGCAAAACGAATCCTGACCTGCGGCAGAGACTTTAATTCTGCATAATAATTAGTCTGCCAATCCTCCCCCTGCGACGGATCGTTCTCACCGGATGCCGGCGGGGCAAAGATTTTCAGAGTCATATCTGCTGCTCCAGATAATGGCTTTTTAAAAAAGGCACTCATCATATCAATGCACTTCACGCCTGGTGCCTTATAGAACCAATGTCCGTTTAGTTCCATCATGAGATTCATATCTACTGTATCCTCATCGAAATATGCTTCACAAAAGACAGGATTACTGTCAAAATGCAGTTCTACCGCTACGCCGTCTGCATCCTCGGAGCCGCCCCAGCGCAGCTTGGCCGGAAGTATTGTCTCTGTCCCTTCCTCCATTGCCGGACAAAAGAAGTCCTCATGGATGATCTCACGGTATGTGTCCATCAAAGGCTGCTCGATTCCCACCTCCGCATGGTTGGGATCCTCAATTTCCAATCCGAGGCGTCCACGGTCACGGAACTGATACATCGTAAAACCAGACAGCCATCTCTCCGGATCAGCCTTCAGCAGTTCGCAAAACTGCCGCAGCATATCTGCCTGATCATATGGCCCCGTCACATCGCCGTCCGAATTAAATTCTGATAAAACCATAGGACGTTTCACACCATTATTAATCGCCGTATAGCGCTCATAACTCTTCTTTGCCAATTTGTAGATATCCTCTACCTTAGACCGGGAAAAAGAAGTACCTCCCTCCTCTGCCACATCATACGGCCAGCCCCAATGCAGTGCCATATAACGGTCTACCGAGACAATATCTGCCGCCTTTGTAGCTTCTGCAAAAATGTCTTCCTTTTCCATTTTTTCATCATCGACAGACTTGCAGCCATCCAGACAAATAATCGTCTTCACATTTGGCGCTTCCCTCCGAATGATCTCACTGGCATGCGCAAAAAACGCAGCTACCTCTTCATAACTTGCACGCTTATTAAAGGAAAACCAATCTCCGGTCGCCTCGTGGTTGATACGCAGCTGCACGCGTCCAAACGTACGCAGATCCTGTGCAATTGCAACCAGATGCTCATCTGACACCTTTGGATCAATCGTCATCGTCAATAAAACATCCTGCCCGTGCCGGCGCACATCGCGCATATAAGTAAAGGGCTCGTCCTCACGCGTTCCATTCAAGCCACCTTTATACGGAAAATAATCATCATATGGAAAATCCCATGCAAACTGCACAGAAGGGTCTGCATGCACGACACTGGCACGTCCCGGCCATCCCTCGTCATTGGGGTAATAGCAATACATCAAATTAATCGCTCTGTGCGGCCTGCCAAGCTTTTGCAATATGTAATCCTGATTGACATATTCCCCACGCTCACTTCCGTCACCTAAATCAACAGCACATTGTGCCGGTCCCATATGAAGGGACTTTACCTTCCTATCACTCATTTCACTCCTCATTTCTGCCCGTTGGCTTTTCTATTAATAATTTCATTATAATAAAAGAACCAGCCGGACACAACACCTAAAATCGGAAATTTGACTTTCCTTTTCCGTTCTCGTATGATGAATAAAATGATGCACCCTTTTGACCTCGGCATCATGAAATACGGAGGACTTAATATGCACCATATTTTAATTATAGATGATGACACATATATTAATAACATGCTTTCTGAAGCACTGACACGGGAGGGTTATCAGGTATCCTGTGCTTTTTCCGGTACGGAAGCTCTGCTGCTTTTGCAAAATCTTCGCCCGGATCTTATCCTGCTTGATCTGATGCTTCCGGGTCTGTCGGGAGATCAGCTGCTGCCAAAAATTTCGGAGATTCCCGTGATTGTAGTCAGCGCAAGGACTGACTCCGATGAGAAGGTCAATCTTCTTTTAGGCGGAGCCGTCGATTATGTCACAAAACCCTTTGCGCTCCGGGAGCTGCTCGCCAGAATCACCGTGCATCTGCGCACGCCGCCAGCCAAAGAGACTCGAGATATCCTGACAATAGATACACTTTCCTTAGATACCACTTCCCATGAAGTCAGCATATCAGATCAGACACAAAAGTTGACCAAAACAGAATTTGCGATCCTAAAACTTTTGATGTGTAATCCAGGACAAGCCATTTCTAAATCCCATATATTGGAAAAAATCAGCGCAGACACCCCCGACTGTACCGAGGGTTCCTTAAAGCAGCATGTGAGTAACCTCAGAAAAAAACTGCGGGAACTGGACGGCAAGGAACATATTGAATCCGTCTGGGGCATCGGCTTCCGTTTGATTTGAGAAATGTCGGAAATCTTGACGAAATCTTTACCCTTTTCTTGACCGCTTTCTTGACACTTCGATGATACACTGTAGTTGTTACAGACAACAGGCCTTGCATGCATGGCTTATATTACTAAGGCGGTTACATATTGACGTTTTTACCTGCGTAAAATTCATCGACATTTCATGGCCTTAGTACAATTCGGAGAAAGAAGGGGTATCCATATGGAATATTGTTTAGAAACAAGTTCACTCTGTAAACAATACAGACACTTCACCGCACTGTCTAATCTGACTATGCGTATTCCGAAGGGTTCTATCTACGGACTCATCGGAAAAAACGGAGCGGGAAAGACGACCCTGATCCGCCAGATCTGCGGTTTACAGGATCCCACCTCCGGCGCCTACAAGCTCTACGGCACACAAAATACGGACCCGGCGATCTACAGGACGCGAAAACGAATGGGTGCTGTGGTGGAGACGCCATCAATTTATCTGAATCTGACTGCCGCCGAAAATCTAAAGGAGCAATACCGCATTCTCGGTCAGCCCTCCTTTGACGGTATCGAGGAATTGCTGACTCTCGTCGGATTATCTGACACCGGCAAAAAGAAAGCCAAAAACTTTTCTCTCGGAATGCGGCAGCGTTTGGGGATTGCGATCGCCCTCTGCGGCCATCCGGACTTTCTCGTTCTGGATGAACTGATCAACGGCCTTGATCCACAGGGAATCATTGAAATCAGGGAATTGATCCTGAAGCTAAATCAGGAACAGCAAATCACCTTTCTAATCTCCAGCCATATTCTGGATGAATTGTCGAAGCTCGCTACCCATTACGGATTTATCGACAAGGGAACAATGGTCAGGGAAATCAGTGCTGCGGAACTGGAAAGCCATCTCCGCAAACGCATACAGATCTCTGTGACAGACAGAAAAGTCCTCTGCCGCGTACTGGATCAAATGGGACTGGAATACAGCATTTGCTCAGAATCCACGGCAGATATTTTTGGAGAAGTCCGCCTGACACCTCTGGTACTGGCTCTGGCACAGGAAGGATGCGAAGTACTGACCCTGAACCAACACGATGAAAGCCTGGAAAATTACTATATGAATCTGATCGGAAAGGAGAAACATCATGAATAAATTACTTTTTGCTAACTTTTCGCTTTTATTTCGCAGTATTCTCTTCTGGCTCGGAATGATCTGCTCTGCCGGGCTGGCAATTTTTGTCGCCACTGTAAGGTACATTGACATGAAACAGTTTCCCGATGTATATGAACAAATGTCTTCTGCCAAATATAATCTCTGCGACGAAGGCATCTTTTGCTGTGTCTTTTTCCTGATCTTTGCCATTGCCGTTGTCGTCTCCCTGTTTATTGGCACAGAATATTCTGATGGAACGATACGCAATAAAATTATCGCAGGCCATCAAAAGATGGAAATTTATCTGGCCAACCTGATCACCTGCATCATAGCTGACGTGATCATTTTCCTCACCAATATAGCAGTGTCACTCCTGCTTGGTTCGCTGCTCTTCGCCCGTCCCAACCTTCCGCTCAGACAATTCCTGACATTAACGCTGCTTACAATCACTGCAGAAACAGCATTGACTTCATTCCTTCTGATGTTATCCATGCTGATTTCTAAAAAATCCCTCGGTGCTGTTGCTGCACTCATCTCCACTCTCCTGCTTCTGATGGCCACAATGACTGTGTCTAACGGACTCGCAGCGCCGGAATATTATGAAGCCTATAATTATGTGGATAGTGCAACGGGAAAAGAAATCCAGATAGACTCCCAGAAAAATCCACATTATCTGCGAGGAAACAAACGGAAGCTCTATGAATTCCTGAACGACCTGATTCCTGCCAGCCAGCTGTATCAGGTGGTGGAATTGGAAACAGAACATGAATCCTTGATGATTTTATATGATGGCGCAATCTTTCTGTTGACCTCAGCCGTCGGCATATTGATATTCCGAAAAAAAGATTTAAAATGAATAAAAAAAGGATGGTAAAACACTATGCTCCCCTGGATACTATGTATACTTCTGGCTCTGACAGCCATGCTCCTAACTGTAAAAATAATTGTCATGCGCAAATCAATCAGGGAAATTGCGGACAACTTCGGGGAGTACCTTGCCATTGATACAAATAATCTTGTCACTACCACCTCACGAGACCGCCAGATCTGCCAGCTTGCCTCCTCGATCAACACTTCCCTGCAGCAGCTTCACACCCAACGCAAGCGCTATTTGCAGGGAGACCACGAATTGAAGGAAGCCGTAGCAAACATATCACATGACCTGCGCACACCCCTGACTGCAATCAGCGGTTATCTGGAGCTCTTAGAACAGGAGGAGAAAAGTGACACGGTCAGACAGTATCTCTCCTATATTGAGAATCGCACAAATACCCTCCAGCAGCTGACAGAGGAGCTTTTCCGCTATACGGTTATTCTTTCTGCAGAACAGCTTGCGCTGACCCCTGTAAATATCCGGAACGTCCTGGAGGACAGCCTGCTCGGCTTTTATGGGGCAATGGCAGAACGTGACATCACACCGGAAGTCAGGATGACAGAGGCCTCTGTCATCCGCATGTTGAATTCGAAGGCTTTGTGCAGGGTCTTTGACAATATCCTGAATAATATTCTGAAATACAGCGATGGCGACTGCATAGTAGAATTGCGTGAAGATGGAACAATCTCCTTTCACAATCATGCCCACCTGCTGGATGAAGTGCAGGCGGGCAAGCTGTTCAATCGTTTTTTCACAGTAGAGACGGCGCGCAATTCCACCGGCCTGGGATTATCCATCGCAAAGACACTGGTAGAACAGATGAATGGACAAATCTGTGCAAAATATCAATCCGGGCAATTATTTATTGAGATTACATTTTCATCCTAATCCCACTCTATTGATTCGCTGTGTTCCTCCAAAAACTGATAAATCTCCTCTTCGTTCTCCACCAGATGCTCAATTATATCACCAAACCTCTTCGCCAATGCCTTTGTATTCTCATTGACTTCATTAATATATACCGAATACATCCCTGCCTCCGGATCTTCTTCAAGAACCTCCAATATCTCAGGAGCATTTTCCTCAAGATACGTGTGAAAGAAAGCCGCCCAATTATATCCATTCATATAGGCCTCCTCCACCAGTTCATTCATTTTTTCACCGATCGCAAAAGGTTTGTCCTCTTCATTATAAAAGGATACCACGATATAATCCTCATTCACATGCACATTCACATAATCTGCCATAAGTATACCTCCATTTGTCATAGAAAAATCTTCATGCAACCAATATAACATAAAATTTTCTACACCCATTATATCCAGCAGGAAGAAAAAAGACAATAGCGGGATGAACCAAGGATAGCGCAAATTGTTGACATTTCTACGCAAAAAATGGTAAACTGATGCTATTGTTATGTATAAGCGGAATTGATGGAATTGGCAGACATGCAAGATTTAGGTTCTTGTGCCGCGAGGCGTGCGGGTTCAAGTCCCGCATTCCGCATAAAAAGACGTGAAACAGAACACAAGCTGTTCGGGATTTCACGTCTTTTTACGTCTTTTAACCTATTTAAAGAGAACAAACAAAATAGCAGCCACAGAAAAATTATCCTTTCTAATTTCTGCGGCTGTTCTGTTATATCTCACACTATTTTAA
>CAYYGS010000156.1:0-6410 GCA_964471335.1 uncultured Jutongia sp. | reverse complement strand
TAGCGGTGCCCTGTACCTGCAATCCGCTATAGCAGGGGTGATGTTCTGTTTCGGATAATCTGCTTGTGGAGCTGCCCAGTAAAAGAGACGTTGACATTTTGGTCCCGCGCAATGGGAACTCATGAACCGTGTCAGGAGGGGAACCTAGCAGCACTAAGTGAGCACTCTCGTGTGCCGTGGGGTCGCCGGAATCGAGTTTTCTGTACTGGTAACGTCTGCATCAGAATATACAACACAGGATGCGCGGTTTTTATTTTCTGTTTATAATCATTTGTTCTGTTTATTATTTCCCATGCATATAGATGTGATAGTGAACTGCCGCACCGCGGCATTACTAAGACGGTTAAATGTCGATATTTAGCCGCCTCAGTAATCAATATGCTACACTATGCGCAGCGCCCGGCAACCCGGGATGCCCTGCATGGCAAGTACAGAGAATTGCCATGCGGCGCAGGAATGAGGGGGAAATATGAGCCAGTATCAGAGAATGATTTCTTATTTATACCGATATGAGGAAGGCGTAAAAGGAAAAAATACAGGATATGTACGAATCGAGCAGCAGGGAGTGACCTGCCGCCTGACACTGCAGCTTCAGGACAGCCTGTCGGCACTGCCGGAGGTGTGGATTTTTCGTCAAACACCGCAGGGAGTGGAAAAGCTTACCGTTGGCCGCCTGCAGCAGAGTTCAAACGGCTATCGCTGCCGCCTGGAGACAGCTTCCGACAATGTATTCGAGACGGGACAGCCCCTCTCGCAGATGGACGGCTTAATTGTCTATTTGCAGGATTCTCTGTTCTATGGAACGACGTGGAATGATGTTTCCATACAACTCGGCGAGATCAATGCAGTCGGAAAACATCAGGCGGCACCGGAAACTGATGAAAATGCGCAGAATATATCGGGGCAGGGTGATGCAGAAGATACCTTATCGGAATCCCGGCACGACAATTATCCGGACGGAAGGGAATTTTCGTCTGTGGAGACGCCTGTGCGCCTGGATGAAATTTCACTGGCAATCGCAGAGGAAGTGGAGGAAGACTCCCCGGAAACAACATGGGAAAGGATTTTGGAAGAGACCACAGAGAGCCTCGAGACAAAAAATGATTCCCGTGATGCCGGAATAACAAATTCGCAAATGAATGAGAACACCGCCGAAGAAGAATGGGAAACACAGAGTACATCAAATGTTTGGAACCGTTCTGTCGAACAGGAACCGCAGAATACCGACAGGGAACGACAACCATCCGGGAATTCTGACGGAAAACAGGCCTCGCAGGAGGCCGACTTGGAACAACAGCAATCAGAGAATTGCTGTATGGGGCAGGCTTCAATGGAAAAGACTGCAGTATGCGGCTGTGAACAGTGCCGCTACTGCGCCCGGCAAAGCGGAAAACAAAATAATGTGGGAAGCCATATTATGTCTCTTTTTCCTAAAATGTATCCGTTCGAATTAGAAGCAATGGGCGAATGCGTACGAATGGATCTCAAAGATCTCGGATGCCTTCCGGTCAAATGCTGGTCGCTTGCGGGCAATCCGTTTTTGCTTCATGGATATTACTGTTACCGCCACATTATATTTGCAAAGCTCCCGCAAAGCGATTATTGTGTCGGTGTACCGGGAATCTATAACAGGGAAAATCAGGAATGGGCGGAGCAATGCGGCATGAAACAATTCCAGCCATTGTCGCAGGTGGCACAGCTGCAGGGCGCTTTCGGCTACTGGCTCTATTCATTAAAGCTGTGATACGTATACAGATAATGATCCTGCCAGGTGCCCATGATCTTAGCATATTCGCGCAGAAGCCCCTCCCGTTCGAATGTAAGCTTTTCCAGCAGTCGGATGGAGGGCTGGTTTGCGGGCATCACGTAGGCTTCGATCCGATGCAGCTGGTATTCCCGGCAGACAGTCGGCAGAAGAAAGGAGAGTGCTTCTGTCATGTATCCCCTCTTCTGGTATTCCTGATCCATCTTATAGCCGACCACACCACTACAGAAAGCAGCATGGCGGATATTGCTGAAACAAACAGTACCTATCGGCTGCTGTGGTGCATCGGTTTCGAACAGCCAAACGCGCATATACTTTGATTTGAGGAATGAACTATATTCATAGGATAGATTCGACTTTTGAAAGGATAACGAATAGAAATTGGGTTGGCGCTGTGGCTCATATTTTTCCAGAAAATCCCGATTTCTCTGATAAAACTGCAGTACCTGATCTGCCAGATCCGGGTGAAGCACCCGAAGAGTCAGCCGTTTGGTCTGATGTTCAAATCGCATGATATACCTCATTTCTATGTGATAAGTCTTTGACGAATCCTATGTGGTTATGTTAAAGTATATGATACTTTGGGGATAAGGTAAAGTAATTATGGAAAAAAATGATATCTATTTTATGAAGGAAGCAATCCGTCAAGCAAAGAAGGCGGCGGCAATCGAAGAAGTACCGATCGGATGCGTGATCGTCCACCAGGATACAATCATTGCCAGAGGATATAATAAGAGAAATAAGGCGGCAACTGCGCTGGCTCACGCCGAGATTCTTGCCATTCGAAAGGCGAGCAGAAAGATCGGCGACTGGAGGCTGGAAGAATGTACGATGTATATCACCCTGGAGCCCTGCCCTATGTGTGCCGGCGCTATCGTTCAGGCGAGGATCCCGCGGGTGGTGATCGGTGCGATGAATCCCAAAGCAGGCTGCGCCGGAAGCATTCTGAATATATTGCAGGAGGACAGGCTGAACCATCAGGTTGAGACGGTGAAGGGCATGTTAGAAGAGGAATGCCGCCGGCTGATGCAGGAATTTTTCCGTGAACTTCGGGAGAAAAAGAACCGGGCTGGTTTGTGAGGGTATGGCACAAGCAAAGGATCATTATAAAATTACAGGAGAGGAGGAGTCCGCATGGAAAAGAATTTGACGACTGGTAGTGTAGGAAAGACGATTTTTTATTTTTCCCTTCCCTATCTGCTGTCCTATTTTTTACAGACACTTTACGGGATGGCTGATCTCTTTATCATCGGACAATTTAACGGCGTTAACAGCACAACGGCCGTCTCTATCGGCAGTCAGGTGATGCATATGCTGACGGTCATGATCGTTGGACTGGCGATGGGTTCTACCGTCATGATCGGCCGCGCTGTCGGCGCAGGCGAGCGGAAACAGACTACTCTTGCGATTGGAAATACAACAACGATTTTTCTAATCCTGTCCGCTGCTACAACGGTTTTCCTGCTCCTGGTCGTACACCCGATTGTGTCTGTCATGTCTACTCCTGTAGAATCAATTGCGGAAACCATCTCCTATCTGAGGATCTGTTTTATCGGCATTCCGTTTATTACCGCATATAATGTCATCAGTTCTGTCTTCCGCGGCATGGGGGATTCCAAAAGCCCCATGTATTTTATTGCTGTGTCGTGTGTCTTAAATATTCTTCTTGATTACCTGTTTATCGGGTTGTTGGGGCTTGGCGCAGCAGGAGCCGCACTGGGGACAACCGTATCGCAGACTACAAGCGTAGTCCTTTCGTTCCTTGTCATCCTGAAAAAGAAAATGATTCCCGGCATCCGTCGGTCCGATTTCCGGCCACAGCGGATCATGCTGGGAAATATCCTGAAGATAGGATTTCCTGTCGCCGTACAAGATGGATTTATTCAAATTGCCTTTCTGATCGTGACAATCTTTGCCAACCGACGCGGTCTAAATGATGCCGCAGCCGTCGGCATCGTGGAAAAGCTGATCGGCATCCTTTTTCTTGTGCCGTCCTCCATGCTCTCCACCGTATCGGCGCTGTCTGCACAAAACATTGGCGCCGGCAGGCATGACAGGGCACGCCGGACGCTGAAATATGCCACTATCATTACGGTGTCTTTCGGCCTGCTTGCCGCCACCGCGATGCAGTTTGCCGCCGAATCGGCCGTCTCCCTTTTCTCTGACAATGCCCAGGTCGTCCTTCTGGGAGGACAATATATGCGCGGCTACGTCTGGGACTGCATTTTTGCAGGCATACACTTTTGCTTCAGCGGCTATTTCTGCGCCTGCGGACTGTCCAATATCTCCTTTCTTCACAATGTAATATCCATCGTCTGCGCCCGGATTCCAATTGCATATTTTGCCTCCAGACACTTCACCGAATCTCTCCTTCCTATGGGCACTGCTGCCCCGATCGGCTCTGTACTGTCTGTCATTGTCTGTGTCACCGCCTTTCTCATGATCTGCCGGAAGGAATCAGATTATCCCTGTCCATGAGAGACACACTCAGACAATCCCCACATATAATATACTAACAAACACGAGAAAAGAGTGACCAATATGTATATTATCATGGGAATTTTACTGATCATCGCCATCCTGTTTCTTCTGATTTTCCATTGGAAAAAGAAAAGAATCATCAAAAAAATCTGCGCAATGTCTATGTGTTATAAATGCCAATTATTAAATGAACTGACAGAACCACTTGGCTATTATTACGACCCCACGCAGGATCTCTTTACAAACTATAACGACGCCTGGCAAAAAGTATATGGCTATGGGGAAATCTACGACCGTCTGGCTCCCCGTTTCCACATGATCTTTGACAGTCTCCCCCTCTATTTCGACTATCGGGGAAAAACCTGGCTGATAGAATTCTGGAAAGGTCAATACGGAATCAATGCCGGATGCGAGGCCGGCATATATCACGCGGATACAGTGATCCCTCCCTCCGCCAGGCCATTGACAATCTTCTCGGCAGCAGAGGACAGCGATTGTCCGGAAATCGATCTGCGTCTTTATCATAAAGGACATTTTTGTGCCAGTTTGGAGAAATCGCAGTGGTGGCTGACCCTCTTTCGCATGGGATGCTTTTCTCAGCCAGAAGCATTATGTGTAGGTGTTTCTATCAACTTTCCCGATTATGAAATGCGGGATGCCTTTCTGGATGCCCTCGCAGACAGCGGCTACGACATGAATCTGACCAAAGTATCCTGTACTCGCGTCTGCTTCGTCTTTTGCCAATGCGGGCATCATACTTGTGATCATTCTGCCCGAAAAGGGCACACCTGCAAGCGGTGCATCTTCCGGCAGATCACATGCTTTTTCACGATGCTCTACCGCAGATTCGTCCAGTGTGTCAATCGCCTGTTCTGCCTGCTTTACTGCTTTGTGACACGCCCCTTCAACAATACTTGCGATAAGCTTTTATACCTGTATTATTATCTGCCCTTTGCATTCCGCCGCATGCTCCGGCTAAAGCGATTCCGCAGAAAACCTTACAAACCTCTCAAAGAGAAAGGAAGCCGATCTGTATGAGCTGTAAACGAAGACTAAACCAGGCCTTTCTTGACGCTCCCGTCCTCCCCTGGCATTCCGGCAGCCGCTATGTCCTCTTTAGCGACTGCCACAGGGGAAACGGAACACATAACGACAATTTTCTGAAAAACCAGCATTTATATTTTGCTGCCCTGCAGTATTATTACCGCAAAGGCTTCACCTATATCGAACTGGGGGACGGGGATGAGCTCTGGGAGAACCGCCATATGAAGCAAATCAAAGAGATACACAACGATGCTTTCTGGCTGCTTTCCCTTTTTTATAAAGAAAATCGACTTCATATGATATATGGAAACCATGATATGATGAGAAAATACCGCTTCTTTGCCCAAAGGGAATACGCCACCTACCCCTGCACCTCCAGCCAGTGTGAAGAACCTCTGTTTCCTGACATCCGTTTTCATTCCGGGCTGATCCTAAAAAACAACGCCGACCAAACAAGCCTGTATCTGACACACGGCCATCAGGCATCCATACTCAACTCTACCCTGTGGCCTCTAAACCGCTTTCTCGTCCGATACGTTTGGAAACCATTAGAACAGATCGGCGTCTTAGACCCTACGAGCGCCGCTAAAAATTATACTTCCAAGCAGCGCACAGAGAAACGGCTGACAGAGTGGGCCGACAAATATCACCGGACACTGATCACCGGACACACCCACCGTCCAATGATCCATCCGTCTGCCCCCTCCTACCTCAATACCGGAAGCTGTATCCACCCCCGCTGTATCACCTGCATAGAGATACATGGAACGGAAATCACCCTTGTCAAATGGTACACAGGAACCAGGAAAGACGGAACGCTCTATGTCGAGAGAGTGAAATTGGCACAAACAACCACTTGAGTGTGGGAACTTCAAACCTTTTTATTCGTATCGCAGCGCATCAACCGGATTCATTCCGGCCGCCTTATTCGCCGGATAAAATCCAAATAAGACGCCGACGGCCATCGAAAATCCCACCGCGGCCAGACTGGCGGCCACGGGAGCCGTCGCCGGATATCCGAGCGTAGCGGCCGCGGCTGCTCCCAGTCCGATGCCGCACAGCACACCAAGACAGCCGCCCACGAGACAGAGTATCACCGCCTCCACGATAAACTGCAGGC
>CAYYGS010000155.1:0-6413 GCA_964471335.1 uncultured Jutongia sp. | reverse complement strand
ACAGATTACCAATTACAGCCGGCCGCTGCAAGAAGGCAATCTCAAATTAGATCTTACATACCATGCGAATAATGAGTTGGGAGATCTGGCCGAGACGCTTCGGCAGTCAATGGATTTGATCTATACTTACGTCGAGGATTTGAAACATATCATGAAGCAGATGTCACATGGAAATTTCGATGTCAAGACAGCCAAACCTTACATTGGTGATTTCCGTGCGATTGAAGAGGAAATTGACAGCCTGACCTCTACCCTGTCTGGTACTCTCCGGAATATCTACAAGGCAGAACGCCAGGTATCAGGAAATGCAAAACAGCTGTCCCACAGCGCACAGTCACTGGCACAGGGCGCTACCGAGCAGGCAGGTTCTGTCCGGGAGCTGTATGACACATTGGAGACTCTGTCTAAAACGGCAGAGCGCAATGTAACACAGACCTCCGATGCGCAGAAAAATGCACAGCAAGCGGGAGATCAGGTGTCAATCAGCAGCCAGCAGATGGATGACCTGGTGGAGGCGATGGGCGATATCCGCGAGTCCTCGCGTGAAATCAACAAAATTGTGGATACAATTGAAAATATCGCATTCCAGATTAACATTCTGTCACTGAACGCATCTGTTGAGGCGGCAAGGGCAGGAGAAGCCGGCAAGGGCTTTGCAGTCGTCGCAGGAGAAGTAGGAAATCTTGCTACCAAGTCTGATCAGGCAGCAAAGGCAACAAAGGAATTAATTGAGAATTCTGTCCAGTCAACCGAACGTGGCGGAAAAATTGTGGATGAAGTATCCGTATCCCTGAAGAAAACACTGGAACTGGTAATGCAGTCCAATGAGTCGATCAATGCCATTGCAGAGGCCGTAAACAGTGAGGCTGAGTCAATCTCACAGGTAACAGAAGGAATTGGACAGATTTCCTCTGTAGTAGAGATGAATTCTGCAAGCAGCGAGGAAGCTGCAGCTGTAAGTACAGAGCTCTTCGAGCAGGTTCATGTATTAGAAGAACAGACGAATAAGTTCAAACTGAAACGATCTTAAATCAAGAAAGTTTGAAGTCCCACTTAGCATGATTTTTTCATGCATTAGTGGAACTTCAAACTTTTTTTAATTCTAACAATGTTCTAAAAAACACCCTTCTTCATGGGAATAGATCACTCCTACCGCCTGCAGATAGGAATAGATTATGACCGTCCCCACAAATTTCATCCCACGCTTTTGCAGATCCTTTGATACCGCATCAGACAGCGGTGAACTGACCAAACCCTGCTCGTAGACGACCTTACCATCCGTCCAGTGCCACAGGTATTGTGAGAAGCTTCCATACTCCTTTTGAATTTCCTGAAAGATCCTGGCATTATGGACGGCCGCAGAAATCTTCCGGCGGTTTCGAATAATTCCCGGATTCTGACGAAGCAGCTCCATCTTTTTCTCATCGTAATGGCACACCTTTTCCAAATCAAAATGATCAAACGCCTGGCGGAAGGCTTCCCGTTTATTCAGAACGCATTCCCAGGACAACCCCGCCTGAAATCCCTCCAGAATCAGCATCTCAAATAATTTCTGGTCATCATAAACAGGAACGCCCCACTCTTCATCATGGTAATGAAGATATATATCATTTTTGGGATTAGCCCATTGACACCGCCTTTTTTCGTCCATTCACGAAATCCTCTCTTTCTCCTGGTAATACTGCGCCTGCGTATTCCATAACGTATAATACAATCCCGCTTTGTCCTGCACCAGATCTGCATGGCTTCCTCTCTGTACCGCCTTTCCCCCATCAATCACCAGAATATCATTACAGAACTGACAGCTGGACAAACGGTGCGAGATATAAACGGCTGTTTTCGATCCCACCAGATCATCAAAATGCGAATAGATTTCATATTCTGCCAGCGGATCAAGCGCCGCCGTCGGCTCATCCAGGATCACAAAGGGTGTATCATGATAAAGCGCCCTTGCAATGGCCACCTTCTGCGCCTCGCCTCCGGAAATCTCCACACCGTTCTGATCAAAATCCGTGTACAAAGGGGTCTCCAGACCATCAGGCAATTTGGACAGCAGCCGCCCCAGGCCAACACGTTCCAGCACATCTTCCACTTTCACAGAATCATATTGGGTAGAAACCGCGACTACTTCTCCCAGTGGCAGGGCCGGGATTTTAAAATCCTGAAATACCACGCTAAATAACGACAGATATTCCTGATAATCAAACTTGCGGATATCAATCCCATTCAGGCGGATCTCTCCCTCCGTGGGATCATAAAGCCTGCACAGCAGCTTGATAAAGGTCGTCTTTCCCGATCCATTTTTCCCTACCACCGCCAGCCGTTCCCCGATGTGGAACCGAATCGAAAAATCTTTCAACACATCCTGGTCCGAACCCGGATAGCGGAAAGACACATGACAAAATTCGATGCAGAACTGATCGTCATCCCGCTTCTCCACGGGCAACGTCCCCTCATACTTTTTGTTCGGGATCTCCAGAAAGTCCAAATACTTCTTAACATACCGTGTATTTTCTGACAGCATCACCCATTGTTCCATCCACCACCGGAAATGATATAAAAAGTTGGTAATGCATCCCGCATACAGACAGATGCTTCCGATGGAAACAGCCTTTCTTGATACCATGACAGCCAACAGAAAATAAACCAATCCGGATACAAACGCCTCAACCGCCCCCACCCAGATATTCTTTTTCAAATTCTCATGAAATAACCCATCCAGATTATCATACACCCTCTCCATTAACCTGTCAAAATGGCCCGTCAAAAGCTTTTGCTGATGAAACATCCGAATGGTCTTACCACACTCCTCCTTCTCAATATACTCTGTCGAATAAAATTGAAATTGACGGTAATGTGGTACATTTGCCTCATTATACTGACACATCTTTTCCTGTGCCACCTTATTTTTTTTCGCGCTGATCGTGAGCAGTATCGCAAACGCCGCCGCAAAGCTTCCGACAAAGGCCACCGCCATCACCGGATTTCCCGGAAAGGCAACAAAGCTGCGGCTGATCAGATAGACCATATAGCCAAAGGCGATCAGCATCTGAAGCCCCTTCTCCACCACCGGTGTTGCCAGCCAAAACAAGAGACAGATTCCTCCACCGTTATAGCGCGCCATCGTATCAATATCCCGGCGTCGGTTGTGTATGGATTCTGACTCCATATATTCATAATCCATACTCATCATCTTTTCATTGAGATGGGCATTTGCCAATTCCCATGAATTCGAACCGGCATAAAAATAAAACATCTGTAACAACTTAAACACATACATCACCAGTGTCTTCCCGATAGTCACAAAGACCACATCCCACACCAGCACCTCTCTTGCGCTCCCCGATGCTACATCATTCACCAGCTTTGCCAAAAAGAAATAATCCCAATAAGAATAAATCACATCAGCCAATATAAACAAAACTGTCATAAAGAGATTTCCGGGAACAAGCGAATAAATCAGCCCAATTCCCCGCAAGTTAATTTTAATAGTATCCTTCAAAGAGAGCTTTTCCTCTGTCATACGCTTCCTCCTCCCCTAAACCTCTTCAGAGTAATATTTACTTTGCAGTTCGAACATCTTCGCATAAAGACCGCCTTTTGCCAGAAGTTCGTCATGCGTCCCCTGTTCTGCGATTTTCCCTCCATCCAGCAAAAGAATCCTGTCACAAAATCGGGTGCTGGCCAGGCGGTGGGATACGAAAAATGATGTCTTCTCCCTGGCAAAATCCGCGTATCTCTCATAGATCTCGCTTTCAGCCAGCGCATCCAATGCCGCTGTCGGCTCATCCAAAATCAATGTTCCCGCATCACGGTACAAGGCTCTGGCCAGAATCAGCTTCTGCCTCTGTCCCCCGGAGAAGTCTACTGCGTCCTCATTGAGATTCTTTTCCAACAAAGTATCTAATTTCTTTGGTAGTTCCTCAATCTCCTTTTTGATTCCCGCCTGCTCCAGGCAGTTCCATATCCTTTCATCTCTTTCCCATGACTCTGACAGCAGTTCCCTTAAATTCTTTTTCTTTACAGGTACAGGTTCCCCACCGTGAATGTTCTCCTTTTCCAGCATCTCCTGCGTAATATTTTCCCGGATAGAGACCGGCAGGAACTGCACATCCTGAAACGTACAGGAAAACCATGCATATCTCTCCTCCGCTTCCATTGTCTCCATGTCCACACCATTCAGGAGAATCCTTCCACGGACGGGATGCAGAAGACCGCAGATCAGCTTCATTAATGTCGTCTTGCCCGCACCATTAATCCCGACAATTGCGACTCTTTCTCCCGCCTGTACGCGCAGATTAATATCCTTCAACACGACGCTTTCTACACCGGGATACGCAAAACTCACATGCTCCAGAACAATCGCCGGCGCCTCCTTGTGTACCGGGGTATCCAGCTCACCCGTATCCACACCATACTCCATAAAATTTTGAAATCTCTGATACTCCGTCACCACCCGAACCAGACGTAAACACCGGGCGGACACATCTTGGTCCAACAGCGTATAAAGCATAGGGCCCATATTGACATAAAATACCACATCCGACACATCACACTGCCCATCCAAAAAACGCACGAGAACCATGCTGAGCAGGGACAACATAAAGATTCCCACTGTCAGCATATAAACAGCATCCCCAAGACCTCTGGCCGTCAGCTCCTTTCTCTTATATAAGAGCCGTTCCTTCAGATACGTATTGATCCATCCGGTCAGCCAGTCATTCATTTGATACAGACGGATATCCTTTGCCATAGTAAAATCTTCCGCCTTTCGTGTCACATAATCCAGCTTCTGCCAGGTATCTGCCGATCTTTGCCCATATTTCTGCTCATTTTTCTGAAAAAAACTTGTATTGACTACCGTCCCGATGAATATTACAACGAAAAGAAGCAGAACAAGCCACGCCGATATTTTGGCCAGATAGTACAAATACAGAACTGCATTGCCCGCCGCTGTAATGCACACAACAAGCTCCGGCATAAAATTCATCAGCCTGGGCCGATCCTGCCCGCCGATCCCTTCCCCAAACAGGCTCTCCTTCACCTTATTGCGCATCGCGAGAAACTTCTTGTCCTCCGTGAATTCATAATCCACATACAACAGCTTCTTGGCATAATCACACTTTACCTTCTGTTCCACCTGACGATTTCCATGCTCTAACTGGGCATTCATTTTTTCCTTGACCAGAATCCCTACGAGCATCAGTGCAATCAACCCCAGCACACGGGTTCCCATATAAGAGATCGTGCGATTCTCCTCCAGATCCATGATAATCATCTTCGGAAGATACACCTGTAAAAAATTAACAGTAATAAATGCCGGGAAGAAAAAGAAACCATACAGAAATAATATCTTTTTTTCCTTCCATATATAATGTAAATATCCCCTGAACGCAGACCAACTAACTGTCTTTTCCATTGCTGTCCTCCTCTCCCTATCCTTATATCTCCAAGTACTAAATTTTGATGCCAGAATAACCGTCTTAGTGTTACTAAGGCTGTTACATGTCAATGAATTTAGCAAAGAATAAATTTTCATTCTGCGAGTCGGAGGAAAGAGGCGTAGCGGTGGCTACGCCGATTGACAACAATGCAGTAGATGAAAATTCAGGCAAGCAAAAACATCGTTATATAACTGCCTTAGTAATAATATCGTTACAGGCAATTTTCTGTACAGAAAGCAAAACCCTTTACCGACACGGATAAAGGGTAGCACAAATTTCTTTCATTTTTCGCAATACTTCACAAGTGGTCAGCCTCACAGCATAAACGGCAGCATAATCTCTGTAGCAAATACTCCGGGCTCATCCTTTCTGTTCAGATATCCATTTTTCTCCTTAACAAGCTTGTCAATGCGGTACAGGCCAAATCCATGCCCCTCCCCCTTCATAGAAAAGTATTTCCTTACTCTTTTCTTTTGATTCGTAGCATTTGTAACAGACAGATAAAACTGTTTTTTAAACTGGCCAATATAAATACGGATAAATCTCTCCTCGGACACATCAATCTTTTCACACGCCTCAATGGCATTATCCATCAGATTGCCGAAAATCACGCAGAATTCCACATCCGATATCGGAAGCTCCTCCGGCACCTTCGCCGTCACGTCCAGACGGATGTTCTTTTTCTTTGCCAGAGACACCTTACTGTTGACAATGGCATCTGCCATAACATTTCCCGTCTTTATCACATGGTCTATACTGGTCAGATCCTCATTCATCTGAGAAATATAGGTCAAAGCGTTGTCCCATTCCCTGCTTTCCACATAGATCTTAAGCACCTGTATATGGTTTTTATAATCATGCCGCCAGCCGCGCATCTCGTAATAGACATTTTGTATCTCCTCAAACTGCCGGCTCACCAGATCATTCTGATACCGCTCCATCTCTCTGGTAATCTGTCTTGGGACCAGC
>CAYYGS010000154.1:0-6442 GCA_964471335.1 uncultured Jutongia sp. | reverse complement strand
TCCCACAGAATCCTGTTCCTTCATCTTCTGCTCCAGAAGAAGCTCTGCGCGCTCAGAAGCCTCCAAATCCGGCATATACAATGGACTCTTCCCAACATCTTCCAACGAGGCCTTCTCCGCATCAATCGTAATGCCGCCGATCTCCCGCGTATATGCCTGCACGGAAATCCCAAGTTCTGTCAGCACCTCACAGGCAATAGCGCCGGCCGCCACACGGCCAATCGTTTCTCGTCCGGAGGAACGTCCGCCGCCCCGGTAATCCCGGAAGCCAAATTTCTCATCAAAGGTATAATCTGCATGCCCCGGCCTGTAATAACCAGCAATCTCGGAATAATCGCCAGAGCGTTGTGTGTGATTATAGACTACCATCGAAATCGGCGTTCCCGTCGTCCTCCCCTCAAAAACACCAGACTGGATCTCCACCAGATCCTCCTCTTTGCGCGGCGTCGAATATCTCGTCTGTCCGGGCTTGCGCCGATTCAGATACTTCTGCAGCACCTCCTCATTCAACGCCAGTCCCGCCGGACATCCATCTACCACTACACCGATCCCGGCCCCGTGGGATTCTCCCCATGTTGCCACCTGAAATAACCTGCCATATATTGAACCCGCCATGTCTATCCCCCATCTTTCTCTGTTGCTCTATCGAGGCATTTCCGTAAAACCAACCTTTTTGCGCACCTTGCGCAGCGTCTTATTCGCGAAATATGCCGCTTTTTCATCATTCGCCTTAATGATACCGTCAATATACGCTTTATCCTTGGAAAGGCGCTCAAACTCATCCTGCATCGGCTTCAAAATAGAAATGACCGACTCAGCCACAGCCTCCTTAAAGACGCCATAACCCTTCCCATCAAATTCCTTTTCCGCCTGCTCCGTCGTCTTGCCGGTACATGCCGTATAAATATCAAGCAGATTGCTCACGCCCGGCTTCTCCTCACTGTAGCGGACTTCACTGTCAGAATCCGTCACGGCACGCTTGCATTTCCGGAGTATCACATCCGGCGGATCCATCAAATATATACTGCCATTCGGATTTTCATCCGACTTTGACATCTTCTTTGTCGGATCCTGCAAAGACATAATCTTAGCCCCATCCTTGCCGATATATGCCTCCGGAATCGTAAACACGTCCCCATAAATATTATTAAAACGAGAGGCAATATCCCTCGTAATCTCCAAATGCTGCATCTGGTCCTTCCCCACCGGAACAAAGTCCGCCTGGTACAAAAGGATATCTGCCGCCATCAGTACAGGATATGTAAACAACCCTGCATTGACATTATCTGCATGCTTCGCCGCCTTGTCCTTATACTGCGTCATACGGCTCAGCTCTCCCACATAAGTAAAACAATCCAGGATCCAGCCAAGCTCTGCATGGGCAGACACATGTGACTGAAAATAAATACAATTTTTCTCCGGATCCAGTCCCGCAGCAATATAAAGTGTCAAAAGATTTCTCGCACACTTGCGGAATTCAGCCGGGTCCTGCCGTACTGTAATGGAATGCATATCCATCACGCCCCAAAAACACTCATATTCATCACTCAGGCTCAGCCAGTTTTTCAGGGCCCCCAGATAATTTCCGATCGTGAGATTTCCCGTAGCCTGCATACCGCTGTACAATACTTTTTTTTCGTTGATCATAATTTCCCTCATTTCTGCCAGCCCAATTATTGATTGGGCTTATGCTTGTTAATGGCTCAGCCTCACTGAGACTATGTGCATAGTGCAATATATATTTTAACTTTTAATCCTGCATATAGCAAGAAACTTTTCCCTGTATATTTTAACTGGATTCGTTTAATAAGCTTTAATCTCCTTCCACATATAATTATAAAACGTCTCCGCATCCTTTCCCAGATATCGGAAGATCTCACATCGATCCAGCTCCTCCTGCGATGGAAAGATTGCAGGGTCATCAGCCTTTTCCTCCTCGTCAATCTGCTGCAGGACCGCCTCATTTGACGTTGAATAATATACATATTCAAAGTTTTTCATGGCCACATCTTCCCGGCACAGAAAGTCCAGGAATTTCATCGCACCCTCATAGTTCTTCGCAGTCTTCGGAATCACCCAGCTGTCCATCCACAAATTAGATCCTTCCTTGGGAACTATAAAGGCTAAATCCTCATTATATTCGGCCGCCAGACTTGCCTCTCCGGAATAAATCACCGCCAGCGCTGCCTGCTCATTCGCCATATCATCCCGCACCTCATCTACCAGATAAGACTGCACCAGCTCCTTCTGTTCCATCAATAGCTTCTGCGCCTCATGGAGTTCTCCTTCCTCTGTCGTATTAATCGAATACCCCAGCCGCCTCAGCGCCGGGATAAAACTGTCCCTGACACTGTCCTGCATAATAATGCTGCCGCGGTACTTCTCATCCCACAGAACCTCCCAGCTGTCCGGCACGCTATCCACCATGGCAGTATTGTATAAAATTCCCACCGTTCCCCAATAATTCGGGATAGTAAAACGCCGCTCCGGGTCAAAGGCGCGCGACATCTCAAAATACTCTTCCCCAATATTACCTATATGCTCCATCGCTGCAAAATCAATTTCCTGCAGTTCTCCTTCCTGTATCATCTTGTCCAGCATATAGTCAGAACAGCAGATTAAATCATAATTTATTGTCCCGTTTTTATATTTTGTATACATTGCCTCCGGTGTCAGAAACTCCTCATACCGGATCGTAATGCCCGTTTCCTCCTCAAATTGCGACAGCACATCCACATCAAGATAATCTCCATAATTAAAAACGACGATCTCCTGGCCGTCTTTCATCTGGTTAGAACAGGCCGTCAGCAGGCTGCTTACCACCAACAGCGCTGTCAGCGCCACAGACAGGACAATTTTCCCGATGTTCCTTCTACGGCTTCCATTCGACACTCTCCTGTCGTGCATCCTCTCATCCCCTTTCTGTTGTCCTATCGTCCCCGCCTTCATAAAATTTCAGGCCGTTTCCCCGTCATCTTGGCACTTCGTCGGTTGATCAGGAATAACGCCAGTAATACAATCAGGAAAATAATCGTTGACAAAGCATAAATCTCTGTCTGAATCCCCCTTCGATACTCTGCGTTGACCATCGTTGACATCGTATGAATCCCCGGCGCCTTCGTAAAATACGTAACTGAAAAATCATCCAGCGACATGGTAAAGGACAGCAAAAATCCAGCCTCAATCCCTGACCGCAACTCTGGCAGTATTACCTTCCACAGTGCATAGACCGGAGATGCTCCCAAATCCAGCGCCGCCTCATACATACTCAAATTCAACCGAACCACCTTGGGCTGGACACTCAACACAACATATGGAATAATCAGCGTCACATGGGCAATGAGCATTGTTCCAAAATCCAGTTCCACAAACCGCGAAAAGAGGAGCATCAATGCGATTCCTGTCACAATATCTGCATTAAGCAGGGGGATATTCGCCATTCCAAGCAACAGAGCTTTAGAGCGTTTTCTCATCCCAATCATCCCCAGACAAGCCATTGTGCCGAGCACGGTTGCGATCCCCGCTGCTCCCAGGGCCAGAAGCACTGTAGTTCCCAGTGCGCGCATGATGATTTCATTTCGAAAAAGCTGTATATATCCTCGAAGGGAAAAACCTCCCCAGATCGCTTTGTTCCTTGGCGAAGCATTAAAAGAAGATATAACAAGAAGAGCAATCGGCAAATACATCAGTATCAGCAAAAATATCAAATAGGCCTGTGAAATTCTGCGTTTTACCATATCGCGCTCCCCTCCTCCCCCTTATCGGCAAAATGATAAAGTACAAGACTCACCGCGATCAGCCCCATCAGGCTCAGGGACAACCCCGACCCCAGATGAACATCAGCGTAGCCGGAATTAAATGCCTGTTCAATAACATTTCCAATGAGATATACCTTGCCGCCACCCATCATAGATGCAATCACGAATTCGCTCATAGATGGGACAAATACCATCGTCACGCCGCTGATAATTCCCGGCAGGCTTAAAGGCAGAATGATCCTGCGCAGTATGGTCAGGCTTCCTGCACCCAAATCCTGTGCCGCATGGATAACGTCGCCATCAATCTTAACGAGCGCATTGTATAGGGGCAGCACCATAAAAGGAAAATAATCATAGGCCGTACAAAAGACAACGGCCGTCAACGTATTCATCAAGTGAAGCGGCGGCAGTCCCAACACATCTAAAAGACGATTTAAGAATCCGTTATTCAGGAAGATCAACCTCCACGCCAGGGTACGCAGCATAAAATTCATCCACATCGGCATGATAAACGCCATCACAATCAGGCTGTTTCGATTGCGCGAATAGCTCCGTAAAATCATCGCAAGAGGGTATGCAAGCAAAAGGCAGACCAGAGTCACCAGAGCAGACATACCGACACTCCGAAGCAGCGGCTTTGCATTTACCGGATCGGCAACCGCCGCTATATTGGCGAGCGTAAAACCTCCATCTGCATTTGTAAACGCATAATAAACCATCAGCAGCAGCGGAATTACCGTAAATACAGACATCCAGATCAGATATGGCCCGGCCATCAGGCGATTTCCCATTTTTCTCATCAATCAATCTCCATTCTCTCAATTCATTTCTTCTTTCGAACTAACAGATTCATATTCCGCCGTCGGTTTATGCATGATCTGGATATTAAAGGGATCCACCCAAAGCCCTACCTGCGTACCCGGTTCCCGCAATATTGTGCTGTGCACAAGCCATGCAAAGCCCGCTGCCTGCACCTCCATCTCATAATGAACTCCCTTAAATATCGCAGAAACCACCTCTCCCCGCAGAATTCCTTTCTCCGGCTCTGTCAGCTCGATATCTTCCGGACGAATCACTACATCAACCGGTTTGTTTTGGCCAAACCCCACATCCACACAGGCAAACCGTGTCCCCTGGATCTCAACCAGCTTATCCTCAATCATCCATGCGTCTAAAATATTACTGTCCCCGATAAAATCTGCCACAAACGCATTCTGCGGCTCATTATAAATATCTTCCGGCGTGCCGATCTGCTGAATATACCCCTGATTCATGACCACGATTGTATCCGACATCGTCAGCGCCTCTTCCTGATCATGGGTGACATATACAAAGGTAATCCCCAGCTCATTTTTTAACCGGATCAGTTCATACTGCATATCCTGACGCAGTTTTAGATCAAGCGCGCCCAGAGGTTCGTCTAAAAGGAGTACTCTCGGCTCATTGACAATCGCGCGCGCAATGGCGATACGCTGTTGCTGCCCACCGCTAAGCGAATCCGGCATTCTCTTTTCAAATCCCTGCAAATCCACAAGCTTTAATGCATATTTAATCTTATCTCTGATGTATCCGCGAGACTTTTTCTTTATTTTCAATCCAAAAGCAATGTTCTCCTCCACATTCATATGGGAAAACAACGCATATTTTTGAAACACTGTATTCAATGATCTCTCATTGGGTGGAAGCTGCGTGATGTCCTTTCCCTCAAACAGAACCCGGCCGTTGTCCGGCGCCTCAAAGCCGCCCAGAATGCGAAGTGTCGTTGTCTTGCCACAGCCGCTGGGACCCAGAAGTGTCAAAAAACGGTTTTCATTCAGGTATAGATTCATATGATCGAGAACAACCTTATCCCCAAAGGATTTGGAGATATCCACTAATTCAATCAATTTTCTGGCCATATGCTTCCCCCTTCCGTCTGACAGGATAATCAAATATTTCCATTATACAATCTTCCAGCATATTGTCAATCATATTTCAAACATTTTTTGCATAAAAATGGGTATATCCAGAAAAGAAAGGAATCTGCGCCCAAACAGAGCGCAGGCAGGTAAGATATATGCCAGGCACAGAAAGAGAACGAAGAATGTCTATGTTACGGGCGGCCCTGCCCTATACGGCCGGAGACAGACGGCAGGCATTGGAAATACTTTTGCAGGCGGATGCCCTGATCTCCATCGCGCGTAAAGCTCCCGGAAGTGATCTGGAGGCATGCGATGTGGAAGCAAATCCGGAGGAAATGCTGCTGCATATGCAGGAATACTGTACCCCCAGGGAATCCGATTTCATCCAGATGATTCTCAACTTCCTTCAGGCGGGCCATCTTTTTCAAAATTATCGGGAATTCCTGATGTCCCACCAGCATACATCCACCTCCGCAGATATGGAAGCAGCAGGCTATCACGGCGGGACATCGAATCAGAATCCGCTTCAGCTCCTCCTGCAGATGATCGGCGGACTGGGAAGCTCAGGCAACCTGATGGAATTTCTGCTGACACAGCTGTCCCCGGAACAAAGGCAGCTCTTTGAACAGCTTAGCAGCTTTGCTGCCGCTGGTACACAGCCTACGGAAAATCCATCATAATATGCAAACGACGCCCAAACAGGAAGGATGATGCGCTTATGCAGAACAATTGGAAACAACAGGAAGCATTTTTAAATATGGACCCCCAAAAGCAGTCTATGAT
>CAYYGS010000153.1:0-6475 GCA_964471335.1 uncultured Jutongia sp. | reverse complement strand
GCACTCTCAAAAAAATATCCTGCATTATTGTATCAGTTATTTAATTTACGATGTAGTACATGATTTGAAGATACAGGGAGGACGACGCGTGGAACAGGAAAGAAGGCTGTTAGTAGGAATTGATTTGGGAAAAGAATTCACGCAGATGAGCTGCTTTGATTTTACCTCCTATGAGCCTGTGCCAATTGGACGAAAGGTGCATGGGGAGCGGACATACGAGATTCCAACTGCTCTTGCGGTAAATCCGGAAAGAGGGGAGTGGTATTGGAATGATGAGGAGGCTGCGGCAAGGGACGGCGTGATTCATCTGAATTATCTTCTGGCAGATGTATTGCGGGAGGAAACCATTACCGTTGGCAGATATTCCGTAGACAGCTATCAGGTGCTCAAGCGTTTTTTGGTGAAGCTTCTCAGCATTTTAAAAGAGTACTATCCGACAGAGATGATCCGGAAGCTTGTAGTGTCTGTGGCAAATAAGGACAAGAGGCTCGTAGACTATCTGATCAGGATTTGTGGGGAAATCGGAATACCGAAAAATGGGCTGGTGGTGCAGAATTACCGTCAGAGTTATATGTATTATGCGATTAGCCAGCCAAAGGAGCTTTGGAATAACAATGTCGGGCTGTTCGTGCTGGAGGATAACGAGCTGATGTATTCCCAGATTGATATTGACAGAAAGACGATGCCATATATTATCGGTGCGTCCAGCAGGGATATTTCCGATGGCATTGACTGGATGGCGCTGGAAAGTGACGGGGATGCCCATATCTCATATGCATTTATCAATGCGGCAAATACTGCGCTTTACAAGCAGTTGGTGACGACGGTTTATGTCACCGGAAAGGGCTTTGAAAAGTCATGGGCAGACCAGGCGCTGCAGGAGCTGTGTGTGGGAAGAAGAGTCTTCCGGGGGCAGAATCTTTTTACAAAAGGCGCCTGTTATGCGGCAAGGGAGCTGGCAGGGGAAGGCAAGCTGGGACATTGTCTTTTTCTGGATGAAGAAATGATTGCATGCAATGTTTCCATCCGGCTGTATAAAGATGCTTCCATGCAGGACATTATGCTCGCAAAGGCAGGGACACTCTGGAGCGAGGTGGACAGCAGCGTAGACGTGATTCCGGATGATGAAGATGAGATGCAGCTTACGATACAGGATGTGTTCAGGCATGAAACAAAGGCACATATGCTGTCATTGAGCGGGTTTGCAGGACGGGAAAATAAGATGACGCGTTTTACCATCAGGATTCGTTTTGCCGACAGTAATACCTGCATTGTGACATTAAAGGACAATGGATTTGGTGGGTTTTATCCGTCAAGTAACCGGGTGTGGGAACGATATATTACTGTTTAGATTGAACTATATTTTATCAGGAAATTGCGTCAATTGTGGCAGCAACCAACAAAAAAGAAATGGAGCTAAGTATGGGAAAGTTAATCCAGTGCAGCAGCTGTATTGCAAAAAAGCCATATCATTTTCGGCTGACCAAAACGAATGTGTACTCTATAGAGGAAGTCTGCTATTATATCCGTCACAATATTTATATGATGCAGGAGGAAGTATTTGACCGGGAGTTTGCCATGTGGATTCGTTCGGAGCTTCATATGGATAAGACGGCGGATAAACTGGAATATCTGATACAGGATCACCATAATCTTAAAGATATTGTGGTTACAATCTGCTGTAGCTGTGATTACTATGAAGAAGAAGAAATCAACGAACTTATTCGGATTATGGATGAGACAGATAGCCTGCCAATGTATGCCAGAAGGAAACGCAAAGGCGATAATTATCTTCGCTGCCAGTCTTATGAGAGGGCGCTGGAGGAGTATGAGAAGATTTTTGAGAGTGACGAGATTCTGCAGGCAGATATCACCGTTTATGGCGACCTTTTCCATAATATGGGGGTAGCCTATGTGAATATGGGAGAGCTTAAGAAGGCGTCAGAGATGTTTTTAAAGGCTTATGAGAAGAATAACCGAGATGAATCGCTGGCACAATGCCTTTTTGCCCTCCGTCTTGGTAAGGATACGGAATCCTTTGAGAAGCTGGTTAAGGATTTGGAAATCCCTGAAGAAAAGCAGAACCAATGGGAAGAAGAGTACCACAGGGCAATGGAAAGCAGTGCATTAAGCAGAGGCTCCAGGCAGATTGAGAAGTTAAGGAATCTGCTCAAAAGCGGAGCAGTCGAGGAGTATTACGATAAAGTGCAGGGATATATTGTGGAATGGAAAGATGAGTACCGCAGACAGATTAGTGTTTAAGAATTGTAAGTTTGTCATATTATTTGCTTACAGTTTTCTAGCACAGAAATGGGGAAAAAATGGCATTTTGGAATAGAAAAAGGAAACGGCAGGAAGAAGAGGAAGCTCTTGAGCAGGAGGCGAGGAGAAGGCTTGATGAGCTTAAGGAGAAGAAGAAGGCAACCGCCAGGGGGCTCTTTGCGGAGGCATCTGATGGTGAGGAGACCAAGAGGCAGGAAGAGAACAAAGAAGAATATAAGCCGGAGATAATAAAGCCGGTGCATAAGGATGACCAGAAACGCTATGTCAGGGAGTGCTGCCAGTCTATTCAGGAGATTGACTTTCAGATTGCGGGGCTTCGGGAGGAATATCAGGATGTTACTAATTCCCTGATGGATATTCAGAAAATTGACAGGGTGGAAGGTGATGAACGTAAGGCTCTGCTGAGTACTGCCAGAAATATTGTCAGGCTGAACAGGGAACGCAGCCAGTATAAAAATCGTAATCTGACTATTTCAGATGCGGTGATTCGCCGTTTTGAGCCATACGAAAATGAGCTGGTAGACGAGATTAAGAAAATGTATGAAGCGGAGGCTTACCAGAAAGCTATTGACGGCGATATGGAGAAGCTGAATGAGGAGAAGAAGAAATTACGTAAGGAGAAGCAGGAGATTATTGAAAAGCAGAATTCCCTCAAGGGAATGGCAAAAATCCTGACTTTGCTTATTGTTTCGCTTTTTGTGCTTTTTCTGGTGATTTATTATGCCCTGGAGACGGATATGACTTTGCCGTATCTGGGGACAATCCTTCTGGCGGCGATTTCTGCTACGGTTATCTTTGTAGAATCAAACAGGAATCATCATGATATGATGCTTTCGGAGAGAAAGATGGATAAGGCAATCAGTTTGTTGAACCGTGTCAAGATTAAGTGTGTCAATAACCTGAATCTTATGGATTATAATAAGCAGAAATTCGGCGTGGCAAATGCCGCAGAGTTCGAGCAGTACTGGAATCAATATATCCGCGCCAAGGAATATGAGCGGAAGTTCCGCGAGAGTACCGAGCAGCTTAGTTATTACTGTGATGAACTGCTGGCAATATTAAAGGAACAGGAGGTACTTGACTGTGATATCTGGATTGGTCAGGTGCTTGCTATTGCGGATAAGCGTGAGATGGTAGAGATTCGCCATAAGCTGAATGGCCAGCGGCAGATTCTTCGCGAGCAGATTGAATATAATGAGAGGGTAAAGCAGGATTTTGTGGAGAGTATTGATGGAATTTTGCGGGAAAATCCTGAAAACAGGGAAGAGATACTGAAAATTGTGGAAAGCTTTAATCAGGAAGAGAAGTGACGGTTTATGAAAAGCCGCAGTATTGAGGCGGAAGTTTGAAAGATGGGATATAAAAATGAAAGAATTTAAACATGCACTAAGGCAGGTAATTAGTGGCAGGAGAGTTATTGATGACAGAATTAAATACAGGGTGATTGGAATGGTGCTTGCATTTATCCATCTCTTTTTTATGCTTTCTTTTTATACAATGCATGTTACACCGTTATATCTTTATAATATAGCAGCAACTATATTTTATTTGTATATGAGTATAGTCGCGGTTAAAAATGAACAATATGTCATGATGTGTATTTCCTCGCTGGTGGAAATTTTATTTCATTCTTCTATGGCCTCTCTTCTGTTGGGATGGGACTGGGGATTTATGATTTATACGATAGCATTGATTCCGGTGGTTTTTTATTTTTCTTATACTCTTCCACAGTTTAAGGGAAGGGTGTATTCCTCTGCCGCGGCATCCGTTCTGGTTTGTCTGTGTTATATATTGATCAGGGCGGTTAATGGCCGTATTGTACCGATGTATGCCAGTGGAGTGCCGGAGAATGCTCATACTTTTTTCTATTATCTGAATACAATGGTTGCCCTGGATACGCAGATTATTTTTTCGGTGCTGTTTGCTTTGGAAATCAGGTATATGCAGAACCAGTTAGAGAAAGAAAACCGTATGCTGGGTAAAATTGCAAATTATGATCCACTGACGCGTTTATTAAACCGGCGCAGTATGAGTACATACTTGAAGGAAGCGGTGGAATATGCCGAAAACAATCAGCAAAACTTCTGTCTGGTTTTGGCGGATATTGATGATTTTAAAAAGTTTAATGACACTTATGGCCATGATTGTGGGGATGAGGTACTGGTCACTGTGGCGAACATGATATCCGGCAGCGTGCGTGAGGATGACTATGTCTGCCGCTGGGGCGGGGAGGAAATACTTGTCCTGCTGCGTGCAGATTTGGAAATATCTGTTCAGATTGCCGAACGGATTTGCAGGGATATCGCATCTAATGTAATAAATTATAAAAATTCAGAGGTCAAAGTTACCCTGACCATGGGGGCTTCTGCCTATTCACCGGAGAAAACAATTGAGGCGATGATTGAAGAAGCTGACCAGAATTTGTATCGTGGTAAAAGGAATGGGAAGAATCAGGTGGTTGCTTCGGAAACATAACAGGCGGTACTCTTTTTGACAGGATGCCGTATTACGGTTTTTAAGCGCTCCTTGCTGGTTCTCCTTGCATCACTCAGATAGATTTCGTGGTGCAGGCGTTTTTCTGTAATATCCAGAGTATAACCTTCCGCAGCCATAAAATTATGCATGAGTTGTACTGTTTCAGGTTCATGATCATAAGCGCCAATATGCATGCACTGGACACACAAGCCTTCATTATATGTAAGAAATTCGACTTTTGAAAAGTCAGTTTTCTTTTTCTTTGTTGCTTCCTCGATTGCCCAGTTAAAATCCTCTTTTGTCACAAAATCCGGCAGACGGATAACGGAAATAAAGTGAAAATCTTCTTTGCGGGTGAAATCAATTTCTGCCCTGTTCTCCTGCCACCAGAAGCCTTCGAGCGGCGGAACAACATAGTCAAAGTATCCTTCGATTTGATGACTGCCTTTTTTGCTCATTTTAATCGTAAAGGCAATGGGATAAAGCAGCCCGATGGATTCTTTATACTCACTGCCCTCTGTGTTTGGGTTTCCTTTGCCGCGGACCGCAATATAATTCATTGGTGGGATGTCTACTATACCCGGTTTATTCTTTGGCATATAAAATTCCTTATATTCTTTTTTGTAATCAAACGCCATTATCCTTTTCTCCTTTCTTTAACTTGTCTACACGTTCCTGAATATTCTGCTCAAAGCCCAGGATTTCCCGCTGTTTTTTCTTGCTCAGTCCTCCGAGCACCAGTTGGTAGGATTTGTCCAACAGGTCTTTTAACAAATCGTCCGGTACTGCTCCGTCTGCTTTCACGGAGTTCCAGTGTGTTTTGTTCATATAATAACCCGGAATAATATCTTCATACTGTGTCCTTAAAAAATCACCTTCTTCCGGCTCAAGTTTTAAAGTAATATAGTAGGGTGAATTTGTTTCGTTCAGACAAACTGCGGCAAACATCTTACCCCCAATCTGATAGCGAATCCAGTTCCAGTCCTTTTGCAGGTCTTTGGTCACTCCTGCTTTGTCAAGTAAATGCTCATCAATCCACTCATATCTCATGTAGTTATTCCTCCCAAGATTCTAATTTGTTTTTTGGTGGTGTTTTTTATATGAAATTATACTCCTTAAAACACGTCAACTGTGTGTCATGTTTTAAAGCACTGATTGTATTACTTTAAATCTTTCAATTTCCTCTTGACAGAATATATTTTTCTTTAGTAAGATAATCGATGAAATATAAATTCAATGACGAAGAGGAGTACATGCATTATCCTTGAAGAGAGAGTGGTTCGCAGGCTGTAAGACCGCTTATGTGTATGATGTGTGGAAGGTAGCTTCTGAGAAGTGGTTCTGAATTTTGCAGGAAGCAGATAGTAGGAATCATCGGTTCATTCCGTTATCAATGAGCAAGAATCAGTTTTTCAGACTGTAAAATCAAAGGTGGTACCGCGTTTATTCGCCCTTTGCCGTAAGGCAGAGGGCGTTTTTATCTTTACTGGTGATTTTGATAATTGCGGTGAACAACAGCACAGAAATGGGGGAAACTATGGCAAAAGAATTAGAAAAAAATTATAATCCTGCGGACATTGAGAAAAGGACTTATGACAAATGGCAGGAAAAGAAATATTTTCATGCGGAGGTAAATCGTGACAGGAAACCATTTACCATTGTTATGCCGCCACCAAATATCACAGGGCAGCTTCATATGGGACATGCTCTGGACAAT
>CAYYGS010000152.1:0-6576 GCA_964471335.1 uncultured Jutongia sp. | reverse complement strand
TGATCACCAGCTCCGGCTCGTCCCGGAAGCCCCCCGCCGCCTCCACCAGGCAGCTTCCACACGGCAGTGATGTCACAACCATTGCTGCCGTCAGGAGCCATGCCGCCACATCCTTTTGTACTGTTTTTCTCATAGACATCTCCATTCCACCGCCCTCCGCCGGCGGCACAAAATGTAATGAAACATGTTGTGAAACATTTTCCACTAGATCACGCTGTTCCGATATTCCATCGGCGTGACATGTTCCCGTTCCTTAAACACCTTGCAGAAGTAATTTGTGTTATGGAAGCCGCATTTCTCCCCAATCTTTTTTACAGATAAATCACTGTATAACAACAGGGAACAGGCATTCTCAATCCTTACCTGACGGATATACTCCATCGGGCGCATTCCCAATGCCTCCCTGAAAATGCGACACATATGCTGATGCGTCACCGGGATCACCTGACACAGATCCTCCAGAGAAATCGGATGCATATAATGCACATCAATGTATTCCTTTAATGCAAGAATCTGATGTTCATAAGGCGTCTCAACCTTCTCCGATATTTCCCGCAGACTTGTCTGATAAATAAATTCCAATATAAAAGAATATACCAAACCGGCCGCCAGCACAGAACCATGCTTCGGGTGATTAATCAGGGTCGTTCTCATCTGGTTCAGGATACGGTCCAGCCCGGACTCATCCTGCACCATAAAGACACCCCCATCTTCCAAATGAAATTTTCTGATCAGATCAAGCAAAGCGCTGCCTCCAGGCACCATCCAACGGATATCCCATATGTCGCCATCCGGATAATAGCTGTGTGGCAGCTTTGCTGGAATAAAAAAGGCAGACCCCTCTGGAAGTTCATATCTTATCCCATTCATTTCAAGCTTTCCAGCTCCGCATGCATTATAAAAAAACTGGTCATATTCATAACCATCCGGACGGTCGATCCTCGGCTGCAGATCATGCAATCCTATACTATACACATAAAACGGAAGATCACAAACCTCATCAACAGAAGGATACATATAATACCATAACATAAATTTAACACTCCCTTATCAGCCGGATTCATCCTCTGACAGATGATATCCAGCTGCTCGTCGCGACTAAATTTATTTTAACACCTGATCCTGTGGTTTACAACAATACTTTATCGGATATGTTCATATTGTTCTATTTAATTCATTTTAGCTTTTATCGCCTCCTACATCGGAAACCATACCTCCACACGGAAGAGGTCTCCATCTAAATAAATCGTCAGTTCTCCATCCATCAACTCCGTCAGACTCTTTGCAATCGACAGTCCCAGTCCGCTCCCCTCTGTGGTACGCGACTGCTCTCCCCTCACAAAGCGCTCCATCAGCTCCTGCGATGTCACATTCAGCACGTCACGGGATATATTTTTAATTGTAAACACGGCACCTGATCCTCCTTCTGTGTCCCGTTTTTGGGACAGGCTGACATAGACCCTGGTACCTTCCATACCATACTTTGCAACATTTGCATACAGATTTTCCAGCACGCGGTAAACCCGCCTGCCATCTCCTCGAAATACGACAGGCTCCTGTGGAATGTCACTGATCAATGTAAGCCCGGCACGCTGAAATTTCTCCTCAAATTCTCCATTCGTCTGATTGACAAGTTCATTAAAATTTAACGTGGTAATCTGCAATTCGAGCGCACCGCTTGAGGCCTTCGATGCCTCTACCAGATCCTCAATCAATACCTTAAGACGCTGAGATTTCTGGTCAAGCACCTCCAGATATTCCTGCACACGCTCATTTTCGATCGTTTCCCGCTTCATCAGATCCACATAATTGATGACCGATGTCAGCGGCGTCTTAATATCATGCGACACATTTGTAATCAGTTCTGCCTTCATTCGCTCATTGCGGACAGAATCCTCCACAGCGTGCTCCAATCCCTGTCCGATATGATTGATGACATTGACAAGTTCTTCCTGCTCCTTGCTGACTCCTGCCGGCACTTTGATTTTATAGGACAAATTTCCGGCAGCAATCTGCTCGGCGCCACGGCAGATCCTCTCATCTGCCACAGCATTTTTCAGACAGCGCCAGATACATCGTATATCGACCCATACCACAATCAACACATCTGCCCACATAAACAGCAAAAATGGACTTTCATAGAGATCTCCGCAGATTCCTACCAGGAAGATAAATCCCCCTATAAGATTTATAGCCGCCACTATGACGTATCTCTTCCAGGCTTTCAGTTCGTGAAGGAACTCATTCATCCAATGTATCCCCTCCCGGCCGCGTTCCAAAAGCCCCCCGGGGCCTTTCAGTTTTCGGCAGATGATGCTTGTCGCCCAAAACTGATGCGCCTTAATCCTCCGGATCAGCGACAGAAGAACTGCTGCAAAGAACAGCGCCAGAACCGACAGGACGACGGCAGCTGCCACCTGCATATAACCCTCTCTGAAATCTGTATAATAATAATTATAATACAGTCCAACCTCAAGCTGATATGCCAGTGAAATAAAGGCTATTGCCGTGAAAAATCCTGCTGCCAGAGCGACTTCCAGCCAACTCCTGTCAACCGGCAGGAGTACAATCTCCTCAGAATCCTTCCGATGCCCCGTCATCAAGGCTAAAAGCAGAAATGCTACGACGATCACCGCAAAGATCTCCAAAAAATAGTAGATATATTTTTTCAGAAGGATAACAAGCTCCTGTGTCTTTTCCTGATCAGACTGAAATTTTCGGTATAATGTTGATAAGGTATCCTTTCCATTTTGTATCATTTTCAGATCTGCACCAACTGCCAACATGGAGAAATTCTCCGGATCGCGTTCACTGAGCCTTCGGAAATATTCCTCCATCTCCCCCGTGCCATACAATACCTCATCCGTAAAATTGGTACGGAAAACATCACCATTTTTATCATACAAGGCAAATACAATATCTCCGCGGGACTCAAGCAATTCCTTTTCTTCCTCCCGTGTCATGCCGCCCTCGTCCTCACGCAGGATATGCACACCCTTCCCATCAAAGGCCTTCCGGAGATCATCAATCCGCTCTCCCACGGAAATGCTTTTCCCCTCCTGTCCTTCTATAAGGAATAAAAACGGGCTGAGTTTCCATTCCTCCTGCAGGCAATGATAACAGCTGCTCAGGAAGGCCGCATATTCCCTCGCAACAGAAATATCTACCGGTATCAGATCTCTCTCTTCCAACCATGTCAATTCTTCCGACATCTGCTGGCTCTGCCAGTTATTCTCCGCAAGATCCAGCATATATTCCCCCATTGACTTATTATAGATCTCCTGTGAACTATCCACGTTGCCGTCCACGATATAACGCGCGGTCACCTCATCACCATTCTTGAGATAGAAGACCGTATTCATAAAATACGTGCTTTCCTCCCCTGTCCATACATTGTCAATCGCTGCCATCTTTGGGCCGTCTCCCCGCGCTATTTCATAAAAGTCTCCTGCGTTCCCCTTCAGGCAGTCTTGACGATAAGCAGAACGGAATACCTTTTTTAAATAAGTATTCTCACTGCCATCCTCTCTTTTAAAATCATTTTTCGAATAATCAAAACATAAATTCCACAGATAACGACGCCGCTCTGAATCGCTGAATTTCTGAAACAGTTTCTCCTGCATCACGGTCTGCGGCTGGAAAGACACCGTCCTGTTTCCGTATTTGAGCAAATATTTCTTCGTTGAAGACAGCTTCTCTTCAAATCCCGGCAGCTTGATATCCTCACGCTGCAGCACATATCCCTGGCCGTCTCCTTTCAGATACTTCAACAGGTTTTCATCCCTTTTTTTCTGTTCCTTTTTACTTCCGCCGTCTTCCTGGGCTGCCGCAGTATAATAGAGTCTGTCCCCGTCTACAACAACCATTTTGCTCAGAGAACGGATTTCCTCCGTCAGTTCTAAAATACTGATATCCTTCTCATAATACGTATTCTGATTTTTTAGATAATTCGTAAGATAACTCTCGTATTTCTCCTTCTCTGCCCCTGCAGCGTCGGAAAGATCCTGCATCATGAGTGCATTTCCCTCCCCGTCGATCGCAGCAGCCTGCTCCGAGCCATCCCCCTGCGGCCATATGCTGACCACATCCAGATAGAGCTCCACAAGCTCCATAAATTGTTCCAGAGATTCCTGAAAATCACTTGTCTCTGTAAAATCCCCCTGATAAGATGCCTGGTGCCTTTGGTAATACTCACTGATCTCCCCACGAAGCGTCAGAATCCTGACGCCGCAAAAAGCGCCTGCCACCATCGAAACACACAAGCACAGTGCCACGGCAGTCTGCATCCACCTCGAACTCTTCCATTTCATAATTATCACCATATCCTTCCAAAATATAATCCAACATCAGGAATGAGAATCCTCCAGCTTATATCCGATTCCCCACACCACCTTTAAATATCTTGGTTCCTTCGGATTGATCTCGATTTTTTCCCGGATATGACGGATGTGGACGGCCACTGTATTCTCTGCCGCCAGCGCCTCCTCATTCCAGATACTTTCATAAATCTGTGCACTGGAAAATACCCTTCCCGGATTCTGCATAAACAAGCGCAGGATGCTGTATTCGAGCGGTGTCATCTTCACCGCTTCCCCATCGACATACACCTCCTTGCGCTCATCCTTCATCTCCAGTCCTCCCAAACGATATGTCGTATCGTCCTCCTCTTCCGGCTGGCTCATCATCACAAACCTGCGCAGCTGTGATTTTACCCTTGCCACCAGCTCCAGAGGATTAAAGGGCTTTGTCAGATAATCATCCGCACCGATATTTAAACCTAAGATCTTATCTGCATCCTCCGATTTGGCAGAAATGATGATAATCGGAACCAGGCTGTCCTTTCGGATCTGCAGCGTTGCACGAATCCCGTCCAGCTTCGGCATCATCACATCGATCACGAGCAAATCCACATCCTGCTCTGTCATTTGGCGCAAAGCCTCTTCCCCATCATAGGCGGCCAGAACACGATATCCCTCCTGCTCCAGATAAATTCGAATCGCCTCCACAATCTCCCTGTCATCATCACATACCAAAACTGTCTGCATTTTGTTTCCCCTTTCCATTGTAAGGTCTCTCATTCCTCTGAGACTACTCCTACTGTAACATCTAAATTTTAAGTCCACCCACGAAAAATCTTAAGAAATTATTATTTTCCTAATATTAGTGAAAAAGGGCAAAACCAGCGTTTTGCCCTACAAGAATCTCTCTAAATTAACCAGCCTCATTCAGGCTGCTCAGGCGCATTGCCTGGTCTGCCGCGATAATATGGTCCAAAAGTTCTGTAATATCACCATCTAAGATCTCTGTCAGCCGATGGCTTGTATATTTAATACGATGATCCGTCACACGTCCCTGTGGGAAATTGTAGGTCCGGATCTTCTCGGAACGATCTCCCGTCCCCACCTGGCTGCGCCGCTCTGCCGCCTGCTCACTCTCTGCCTTTGCACGCTCCATATCATAGATACGGGAACGGAGCACCTTCATCGCCTTATCCTTATTTTTCAGCTGAGACTTCTCATCCTGACAAGATACCACGATACCGGTCGGAAGATGCGTGATACGCACTGCAGAATCTGTTGTATTGACGCACTGGCCGCCATTACCGGAGGCACGGAATACATCAATCTTACAGTCGTTCGGATCCACATCTACGTCTACCTCTTCTACCTCCGGCATAATCGCAACTGTCGCAGTAGAAGTATGAATACGTCCTCCTGACTCCGTAGACGGGATTCGCTGTACACGGTGAACACCACTCTCATACTTTAACTGGGAATATGCACTATTCCCGTGAATCATAAAAACAATTTCCTTAAATCCGCCGATACCATTTTCGTTTGCGCTCAAAACTTCTACCTTCCAGCGGCTATTCTCCGCAAATTTAGAATACATACGAAATAAATCAGCCGCAAAAAGAGCCGCTTCATCACCGCCTGCCCCTCCACGAATCTCCACGATTACATTCTTATCATCATTCGGATCCCTTGGCAGCATCAGGATCTTCAATGCCTGTTCACATTCCTCCACTCTGGCCTTGCAGTCATTCAACTCCTCCTTGGCCAGCTCCTTCATCTCCTCATCCGTCTCCTCGTCAATCATCTGCAGGCTCTCTTCCACGCCATCCTTCGCCGCCTTATATTCCTGATACTTTTCTACGATCGGCGTCAGTTCATTCTGTTCCTTCATCAGCTGTCGGTATCTCCCCTGGTCACCGATTACATCCGGCTCCGTCAAAAGCATATTAATCTCCTCCAGCCTTCTCACCAAATCCTCTAACCTGTCAAACATATTTCCTCTCATTCCGCTGCTTCTGCAGCATTTCCATCCTAATTTCCACTTCTTCTGGGCCTATTTCCTCCAGCCGCCTTCCGCGCCCTCAGGAAACTGATTCCTCAACGATTCCAAACCCCGCAGACTACCCTGTCTCTGTCACCGTAATCACGGTAACACCTGATATCCCCAAAGCCTTCCCGTTCCAACAACACAGCCACGCTATGACCCTGATCATAACCGATTTCCAGCCACAGCATCCCACTCGGCCGCAGATGTCCGCCTGCCTGTTGTATGACCCTGTGG
>CAYYGS010000151.1:0-6592 GCA_964471335.1 uncultured Jutongia sp. | reverse complement strand
AAATACCTCCGTGGAGATATTCTCTGTATATGCTATATGTGTAAACACAGGCAAAATACTCATTAATACTGAGTCCTCTTGCCTTAGATGCCTTTTTTACCTGTGCCAAAGGCAGATACCCATGGATCACCCCGATCGCATTTGCCGTAAAACGCTCACCCTTCAGCTGGTAAGCCTTTTCAGACTCATAGGCTCTCGGCTGGCCCTTGCGGTAATTCTTCAGATAACTGTCTTCTGTATCGAGCGAGGTACTGTCCGATAACGTATCTGCTGTCTTACTTCCCAGCTCCGAATACTTCAACCGCAGATATTGATATGTCAGTTCACGCAGGAAGGTAACTCCCCCCATACCGTCTGCCAGCACATGAAAAACCTCCAGATTGATACGACATTTAAAGTACGTTACCCGAAAAAGATAATACTGATTGGAGCGTTGTTCAATAAACCGGCAGGGGTACTCCTTTTCCTCTGTCACTATCGGAGCCTTTCTCCTGTTTGTCTCAAAGTAATACCAGAACACTCCGGTGCGCAGACGCACATTCATCGTGTCAAACCACGGCAGTACATCCTCCAGCGCCTTTTGCAGTACCACCGGATCCACTTCCTCCTGCAGAGTCACAGAAATTCGATACACATTCGTCATATTCTCTGTGGCAATTACCGGAAAAAGATTAGCTGTATTATCCAATCTCGCCCAGTTAATTTCCCTTCGTTTCGTTCGCTCTTTCATCTCAAAACTTCCATCCCTCCGGCAATCATATTTTCAACCTATATTCTAGCAGACAATGGTAAAAAATTCCACCCCTCTGTTTCATGCACGATCTCCTTCCATCAACATATAATAATAAAAACCTGCCGTGTTTTCCGGTTCTCTTCCGCACACGGCATTCTATTCAGAAAGGAAACGATTATGTCTTATTCTCTTTCTATGCAGCAGGATCGGCCGGATACCGGCCATCTGCAGGTTAATGTGAGTTCCCCGATCGGTTCTCGCGCCATCGCCGGAGCCACCATCCAAATCACTGACAGTAACCAGCCGGATCAGGTGATCGAGGAAGTCACGACCGATGTCAACGGTCAGAGCGAGGAAATTGATCTGCCAGCTCCTCCGCTGGAATACAGTATGGAGCCGGAGGCAAACCAGCCATATTCCGTATTTAATCTGCGGGTTATTGCTCCCGGCTACGAAACCGTGGAAATATCGGGAGCCGAGATCCTGTCCGGACAGACCGCACTGCAGAACATATCTCTGATGCCAATGGACGATGCACTCGGCGAGACAGCTGAATTATTTGTCATACCGCCTCATACCCTGTATGGCGACTATCCTCCCAAAATCGAAGAGGATGAGGTCAAGGATACGGATCAAACCGGTGAGATCGTTCTGAGCAGAGTCGTCATTCCGGAATATGTTGTTGTCCATGACGGCCCCCCTTCCGACTCCAGTGCAAAGGATTATTATGTCAAGTATAAGGACTATATCAAGAATGTCGCATCCAGTGAAATCTATGCCACCTGGCCTGAGGCAACCCTGTATGCCAATATCCTTGCCATACAATCAATAACACTGAATCGTGTGTACACAGAGTGGTACCGCAATCGTGGATACAATTTCACCATTACCACCTCTACCGCCTATGACCAGAAGTGGATCGCGGGACGCAATATCTATGAGAGTATCTCCCAGGCGGTCGATACGATTTTCTCCAATTATCTTTCCCGGCCCAACATCAAACAGCCTCTCTTCACACAATACTGTGACGGCAAACGGGTGTCCTGCCCCAAATGGATGCGGCAATGGGAATCAAAAACATTGGGAGACCGCGGCTACTCTGCCATAGAAATACTCCGCTATTTTTATGGGGACACTATATATATTAACAGCTCCGAAGAGATTTCCGGTATTCCGTCCTCCTGGCCCGGTTATGACCTGACAATTGGCTCCTCGGGAGACAAGGTACGCCAGCTGCAAAATCAGCTCAACGTCATATCAAAGGGCTATCCTCTGATTCCCAAAATCACGGCAGACGGCGTATACGGCCAAAAAACCGCAGATTCCGTGCGCACCTTCCAAAAGGTATTTAAAATGCCTCAGACTGGTGTCGTAGATTTTCCTACCTGGTACCGGATTTCCGATATTTTTGTCGGTGTAAGCCGCATCGCAGAGCTGTCATAATGCTTTGTTATGATACAGATACTGCTCAAGGGGGAATGCTGCAGCATTCCCCCTCTTATATTTTAATAATACGGTTTTTCCATTCCTATTCCTCAATCTCACTCTGACCGGGATCCATTCCCTCCAGAATCCTTTCGAGAATCGGCTTTGGCCGCTCTCTGATAATCGCCGCTGACGGCTCGCAGGAAACATTCGCGATGGCCTTCGGCCCGCAAAGGATCGGAAGCGCTCTCTTGTAATTGTGCATCCGCACCTCTCTGTAGCTCCCTCCATCTTCACCGTCTAATGTCCACGGAATCGGCTCATCACAAATGATATGAATATCGTGGCTGCTGAAAGTAAAAATAGCGGGTGCATCCAGATTCTTCGTCATCAGGGCATTCAGTGTCTCCTGCATCTCTACCAGACTCTGAAAATTACGGATAAAAAGCCCCTCCAGCATGCCGTCATCCATCTTGATATTCTTTTTCTTATATGCCCGAAATCCAGCTACCGAAACGGAATTGCTGACCAGCCCCAACAGGAAATCATCCTCCATATATTTGCCATCATACTCGATCTTCATATGCGTTGGCTTAATCTCTGACAGACGTTTAATCGCCTCAATAAAATACGCCGATTTACCCAGCATATTTTTCCATTCCTGCGGTGTCTGATAAGACACCTCGGTAAATGCACCGAAACCGGCCACATAAGTAAAGAATTTGTCATTAAATCCACCCATGTCACAGCGGAATACCTCTCCCTCTGTGACAAGCCTGGCAGCCCGCTTCATGATTTTCGGGATCTTTAAGCTGGAAGCAAAATCATTTACAGTCCCTGCGGGTATATATCCGCAGATCGGCTTCTTCTCCAAATGCATCATTCCGGCGGCCACCTCATTCATGGTGCCGTCCCCTCCGGAACATACAACATAATCAAACCCGGCTCCATACTCAATCACGGCATTCTTCGCATCATTTTGCTTTTCCGTTGCCATCATCGTAACAAGAAAACCGGCCTCACAGAACACCTGGATAATATCCGATAATTTATTTTTTATCTGTTCTTTACCAGCCATCGGATTATAGACAAACAGCATCTTTTTCCGATGCATTCTCCCATCCCAGTCATATTCGATCTCCCCCATAGCTCTCCTTTCCACCGTTTATGTCATCCGTAATGAACATCGCATCTCCAAAGGAAAAAAATCGATACCGCTCTTCTACTGCTTCCCGGTATGCCTCCAGAATATGCTCTCTTCCTGCCAGCGCCGATACCAGCATCAGCAGTGTTGACTCCGGAAGATGAAAATTCGTAATCAGACAATCCATTACTTTAAAATGATATCCCGGATAAATAAAAATATCCGTATCTCCTTCCGATTCCCGCAACAAGCCGTCCTCTCCGGCAGCGGACTCTATCGTACGACAACTGGTTGTCCCCACACAAATCACTCTGCCACCCTCCTGCTTTGTCCTGTTAATACACTCTGCAGCTTCCTCTGTGACACGATAGTATTCTGTATGCATATGGTGCTCTGTCACGTCCTCCACCTTCACCGGCCGAAAAGTACCCAATCCTACATGAAGCGTCACACGGGCAATTCTTACTCCCTTTGCCTGAATGCGCTGCAACAACTCCTCTGTAAAATGCAGCCCGGCTGTCGGCGCCGCCGCCGAACCTTCATATTTCGCATATACCGTCTGATAGCGTTCTCTGTCCTGCAGCGGATGGGTAATATATGGTGGCAGCGGCATCTGTCCCAGCTGATCCAGAATCTCCTCAAAAATCCCCTCATAAGAAAATCTGATCAGGCGGTTGCCCTCCTCCACCACATCCAAAACCTCAGCCCGCAAAAGTCCGTCACCAAACTGAATCCTGGCGCCGGGTCGCGCCTTTTTCCCGGGCTTAACTAAGACTTCCCAGATATTGTCCCTGTGCCTTTTTAAGAGCAGCACCTCAATCCGCGCTCCCGTCTCCTCCTTCTCTCCGATGAGGCGCGCCGGAATCACTCTGGTATCATTCAGCACCAGACAATCTCCACTGTGAAGATACTCTATAATATCATGAAATATGGTATGCCGCCGCATACCCGAATCCCGATCCAGCAGAAGCAGTCTGGAAGCATCCCTGTTTGAAAGAGGATCCTGCGCAATCAGCTCCTGAGGTAATTCATAATAAAAGTCTTCTGTCTTCACCCTTATCCCCCTTCTTTTACCTTCCTTCCAAATAGCATCATTATAACAAATCTACCAAGGGGTGTAAAGCATCTAAACGGCCGTCTCTGCAGTTCTATTTCTCCTCCTCATTCATGAGTATCCTCATGAACGAGGATACTTATAACACCACAGCGGATCAAATTCCCTCTGCTTGATGCAGGCAATGTCATCAAATGTATAATACCAATCATATCCTCGACACCAAAAATAATCCTCCGGATTCCTTTGTAAATACTCATACAGGAAATCTAACAGGAGCCTTTCGCGGTGTCCAACCCGGTCAAAAGTAACAACGTCAACCAGATCACATCCCTTTATCAGCCAGTCATATAGGTCATCATATTGTTCCGCAGAGCAGATAGAGATCGCTGTGTCTTCTTTCTTAACGTCATCTGTCCCGGATATTCCCTCAAAAGTCTTTGCGATATTCCCCTTGACAGATACCCCCCTCCCATTCCGACTGTCGCGAAATTCAGAGCCTATGGAATATCGTACTTCTGCCCGGCCTGCCGCTTCCTCCACCTCATGGATCATCTGATAGATCCCTGCGCTCTCTCTTTCCTTTAAGATAAATCCGGATCTCACCCTATTTCTATTTTCTTTAATCCTTTCAAGGGGATCCTCCTCCAAATGAGGATCTTTATAACACCAGTCCGGATCAAATCCCCTCTCCTTGATATGGGCAATGTCATCAAAGGTATAATACCAGTCGCCTTCACACCAAAAATAATCCTCCGGATTGCTCTTTAAATACTCATATAAGAAATCTAACAGGATTCTTTCACACATCCAAACGAAATCAAAAATAACTGCGTCTATCAGATGGCCTCCCTCCAATATCCAGTCATAGTCTTCATAACCGTCACCATCAGAGTAGATATCGATCGGCATATCTTCTTTCCCGGGTATTTCCTCAAAAGTGTTTGCGATATTCCCAAACGCACACTCTCTTTTATTCCCATCGACATAATCGACATGAAATTTAGGGTTTATGGGGGCTAGCAGACCTGCCCGGTCTGCCGCTGCTTTCACCTCATGGATCAACTGGTAGATCTCTACGTTCTCCCTTTTCTTTAAGATAAACCCGGATGTTCCCATAACTGCATTACCTCCTTCAGCTCTTCCAGACTGTTTACCACCGTGACTCCCATTTCTTTGATTTTATTGATGTCCCTGTATCGTCAAAGGAGATAATCCTTTCATTACGGTATCCTTCGTCACATCCGGCACAGCCTCCCGAATTACTTTCATTACAGCCGTCTCCGCAGCTCTATTTCTCCTCATGAACGAGGATACCTATAGCACCACAGCGGATCAAATTCCTCCTGCTTGATGCGGGCAATGTCATCAAAGGTATAATACCAATCATATCCTCGACACCGAAAACAATCCTCCGGATTCCTTTTTAAATACTCATACAGGAAATCTAACAGAAGCCTTTCGCGGTGTCCAACCCGGTCAAAAGTAACTACGTCAACCAGATTACATCCCACTATCAGCCAGTCATATAGGCCAGCATTTTGTTCCGCAGAGCAGATAGAGATCGCCGTGTCTTCTTTCTTAACATCATCTGCCCCGGATATTCCCTCAAATGTCTTTGCGATATTCCCCTTCACATATACCTCCCCATACTCATTGTCGTGAAATTCAGAGCCTATAAAATATCGTACTTGTGCCCGGCCTGCCGCTTCCTTCACCTCATGGATCATCTGATAGATCCCTGCGCTCTCTCTTTTCTTTAATATAAATCCGGATCTCTCCCTATTTCTATTTTCTTCTTCCATTCTTCTAAGAGCATCTTCTTCCAAATGCGGATCTATATAACACCACATCGGATCAAATCCCTTCTCCTTGATGCGGGCAATGTCATCGAATGTATAATACCAGTCATCTCCACAATAAAAATAATCCTCCGGGTTATTCTTTAAATACTCATATAAAAAATCTAACAGGATCCTTTCACAATGTCTAATTATGTCAAAAATAACTGCGTCAATCAGATGGCCTCCCTCCAATATCCAGTCAGATTCTTCATATCCGTCAGAGCAGATATCGATCGGCATATCTTGTGCCCCGAGTATTTTCTCGAAAGTGTTTGCGATATTCCCATGCGCACACACTCTTTTTTTCCCATCGACATAATAGACATCAAATTCAGGATCTATGGGGGCTAGCAGACCTGCCCGGTCTGCCGCTGCTTTTACCTCATGGATCA
>CAYYGS010000150.1:0-6652 GCA_964471335.1 uncultured Jutongia sp. | reverse complement strand
CACGGCAATGCTGCCATCTTCCAGGGTTTCCGGGAACACTTGGCGGCCGTCGGTGTTTATGCCCTGTTTTGTAGGACATTATGCACCGTTACGTGAAGCCACGTAGCGAAAGCGTGTCCCGGAAAGCCCGGAAGCATGGCGCATGCCGCTCAGACAGGTTCTCCGCGGGCATATGGCATCGAAGCCCTGCAAGGCAAAGATCTTCCTCAAAGTCTAAGCGTCTTCGCAAAATCAACATAGAGCTTTCGGGACACCTGTTGAGATGGCTGGAGCGAACAGGACATGCGGCGCAACGAAAACTTTCAAATTTTGACGGATAAGCAGGAATTATCCTGCCATGACTCATGAAAGCAGAGGCAGAGAATTGATGCGTTTATCCTGACATAGTGGTATGCAACACAGACAAACAATGCAGAAATGAGGGATGATGATGAATGGAGCAGAATTATTTGTTAAGGCATTGAAAGAGGAAGGAGTAGAGATTCTCTTTGGATATCCGGGGGGGCAGGCGGTTGATTTATTTGATGCCCTGTATGGACAGACGGAGATCGAAGTGGTACTGCCGCGTCATGAACAGGCGTTAGTCCATGCGGCTGACGGATATGCGCGATCAACGGGCAAGACAGGGGTCTGCCTTGTGACGAGCGGGCCGGGTGCGACAAATCTCGTGACGGGAATTGCTACAGCCAATTATGACAGTGTACCGCTTGTGTGCTTTACCGGACAGGTGCCGTTAGGGTTGATGGGAAATGACGCCTTTCAGGAAGTAGATATTGTGGGCATCACGAGAAATATCTGTAAATACGCCGTGACCGTACGCCGCAGGGAGGATCTGGGGCGCATCATCAAGGAAGCGTTTTATATTGCGAGGACGGGACGGCCGGGGCCGGTCGTTGTTGATCTGCCGAAGGATATCCAGGTCGCTGAGGGCAGTGGCGAGTATCCTGCGGAAGTATCTATCCGTGGATATAAGCCGAATGAAGGCGTCCATATAGGACAGCTTAAGAAGGCGGCCTCTGCACTGAAAAAGGCGAAAAAGCCTCTATTTCTGTTGGGCGGTGGTGTTAATATTTCGGATGCAAACGAGTGGATGCTGCAGTTAATGGAGACGACACGTGTTCCGGCGATCACAACGATCATGGGAAAGGGCGCTGTGCCGAGCACACATCCCTTATATCTGGGGAATATCGGCATTCATGGAAGTTATGCGGCGAATCATGCGGTGAGTGAATGCGATGTGCTGTTTTCGATCGGAACACGTTTTAATGACAGAATCACCGGAAAACTCAGCGAATTTGCTAAGGATGCAAAGATTATCCACATCGATGTGGATTCTGCCTCCATCTCAAAAAATATTAAAGTAGATATTCCGATCGTGGCAGATGCGGAACTGGCAATCCGCAAACTTCTCGATTATGTGACACCTCTCCGGACAGACAAATGGGTGGCACAGGTAACGAAATGGAAAGAGGAGTATCCGATTACGATGGAGCGTTATCCGGGGTTGACGCCGGAAAAGATTGTAAAATACATCAGCGACCATTATGACAGACCGGTCGTGACGACGGATGTTGGGCAGAATCAGCTCTGGACAACACAATTTCTGGATCTGAAGGGCAACCGCCAACTGTTAACCTCCGGCGGGCTGGGAACGATGGGGTACGGCTTTCCGGCGGCAATCGGTGCACAGCTTGGCAATCCGGAGGCACGGGTATTTTCCATCTCCGGTGATGGAGGCGTTCAGATGAATATTCAGGAGCTGGCTACAGCGGTAGCGCTGGAACTCCCGATCACCTTGATTGTTATAAATAATGGATATCTGGGAAATGTGCGCCAGTGGCAGCAGATGCTCTATCAGGGCAGGTATTCCAGTACCTGTCTGACATATCGACGGAGCTGCCAGAGAAAGTGCGGGCAGGAGGGGGCTTGTCCCACATATATACCGGATTTTGTTAAGCTTGCAGAGAGCTATGAGGCATATGGAATGCGTGTTATGAAGGAAGAGGATATTGCAAAAGCATTTGCCTTTGCAGATTCTCATCAGGATGCCCCGACGCTGCTGGAATTTATCATAGACAGGGAAACAAATGTATCGCCGATGGTTCCGGTAGGAAACGCGCTGGATGAGATGATTATGGAGTGCTAGGTTAAAAAATGAATCTAAGGTTGCAAAAAACGCACCCTAAGATGTCATTACGGTTTTAACCAAGAAAAATGCAAAACCAGCATTTTTCATAAGCAAATTTATTTACTTTGTGTATTCATTTAAACATATAGAAAGAGAGAGGATTTTCATGGAAGTAAAGAAACGCTGGATATCAGCTTATGTGGAGAATCAGATCGGCGTCCTTGCCAAAGTATCCGGTCTATTCTCCGGCAAAAATTATAATCTCGATACGCTGACGGTCGGGGAGACGGAGGATAATACCATATCCCGTATGACAATTGGTTTAACGTGTGATGATCTGACCTTTGAGCAGATTATCAAACAGCTTAACCGCAGCGTTGAGGTGATCAAGGTCATTGATTTTACCGATATTCCGATTCATAAGAAGGAGCTGCTCTTTATCAAGGTGAATTGCTGCACCGAAAAGGATAAGGAGGAGATCTTCCGCATCGTGCAGACCTTCCGGCTGGAGGTGGTCGATTACAATAAAAATACGGTTCTCGTCGAATGTGTTCAGCGGGAGCAGAAAAATAATGATATCATTAAATTGTTTCAGGAGACATTTATCAACCGTGTAGAAGTGGTGCGCGGCGGCAGTGTAGCGATCGAGGCGATCTCGACAATGGTGAGATAGAGGTTGATTGTTTGTGGCGTGGATGGAGAAGGAGAATGCAGATGCGGATACAGATTGTAGAGGATGACAGGTGTTTGAGCGACGGAATTGCCCTGAGCCTGCAGGAGACAGACGTCGAATTTATACAGAGCGCATCTGTGCATCAGGCAGAGGAGGATTATGCGTGGCGCATGCCGGATCTGGTGATACTGGATGTCAATCTGCCGGATGGCAGTGGCTATGATTATCTGAAATGGCTGCGGAAACGGTCGGCTGTCCCGGTGCTGATGCTGACAGCGAATGATACCGAGATGGATGAAGTGACAGGGCTGTCTCTGGGGGCAGATGACTATATGTCGAAGCCATTTAATCTGGCAGTCCTGCGGGCGCGCATCCGTGCTCTGCGCCGACGGGCCGACGGCAGGCAGCCGATGGTGTACGAGAGAGATGGGTTCTGCTTCGATTTTGAGGGGCTTCATTTTACAAAGGATGGGGAGGAACTCAGTCTGAGTGTCAACGAACAGCGCCTGCTGCGCCTGCTGGTAGAAAATGAGGACAGGGTGCTGATGCGCGAGGTGCTGACGGAGAGAATCTGGCAAGAGGGAAGTGATTATATCGATGAAAATGCGCTTTCTGTCACGATGAACCGATTGCGGGGGAAGCTGGGAGGCAAAGCGGAGCGAGATGCCCATATCCAGACAGTGTACGGGCAGGGTTACCGCTGGGTCAGCTCGAAATCATCTGACTGACATCTCCTTTTTGATACAAGATAGACGCATCGATTTTTCTTTTTTCGGAAAAAGGGATTGACAAATGATGGGATCAGAGTATAATTACATATAATTTCATATGGATAAACCAATGAAGTGGAGATAAAAATGAAAGATGCGCCTACAGAGAGCGGGGATTGCTGGGAACCTGCGGAGAGCAGTTCATTAAATGGACCACGGAGGGCATGGTCAAAGGATCTGTAAGAATCAGATCTGAGTATTCCATGACGTGAGGGCATACGTCAGTTGCCGGGAATATGTTAGTATTTCGCTAAGTGTGTGGGAAACCATGAAGCAAGGTGGCACCGCGGTATTTTGTATATCCGTCCTTGACTATTATTTTTAATAGTCAAGGACTTTTTTTATCTGATAGGAGAATGCCTATATTCTTGAATTAGAAATGGAGGGATTTTATGATTTCACTAGAGGAAGCCAGGAAGTTGTCGGAGGGGTATAAGGTGGTACCCATCAGCCGGGAGATTCTTGCGGATATCCGGACGCCTATGGAGGTGTTGCGGATTTTGAAAGGAGTCAGCAGTCATTGTTACATGCTGGAAAGTGTTGAGAAGCAGGAGCGATGGGGGCGATATACATTTTTGGGATATGATCCGAAGATGGAGATTACATGTACAGATGGCCGTATGGTTATACGGAACGAGACAGAACAGGTGCGTGAGGGCGTGCACCCGGGGGAAGTACTCAAGGAGATTCTGGCAGAGTATACCAGTCCGAAGATAGAAGGGCTTCCCACATTTACCGGAGGCTTGGTTGGATACTTTTCATATGATTATGTCAAGTACAGCGAGCCGGGGCTGAGACTGGATGCAGAAGATGAAGAGGGATTCCGTGATGTGGATCTGATGCTCTTTGATAAGGTGATTGCCTTCGACAATCTGCGCCAGAAAATCGTCGTGATTGCCAATGCGAGGACGGAGGATCTGGAGCGGGAATATGAACGGTGCGTGGAGGAGATCCACCACGTGATCCGCTTATTACAGGAGGGTGAGCCGGTCAGACTGGAGCCGGGACGGATAAAGTCGGAATTTCGCCCGCTCTTCTCGGAGGAGGTCTATTGTGACATGGTGGAGAGAGCCAGAAAATATATTTACGAGGGCGATATCTTCCAGGTCGTATTGTCCAATCGTCTGGAGGCAGACTATGAAGGCAGCTTGCTGAATGCATACCGCTATCTGCGGACCATCAACCCCTCCCCCTATATGTTTTACTTTAGCAGCGATGATCTGGAAGTTGCCGGTGCATCGCCGGAGACGCTGGTAAAACTGGAGGACGGTGTGCTTCATACCTTTCCGCTGGCAGGCACCAGACCACGGGGAGCCGATGCAGAAGAGGATGACAGGCTGGAGCGGGAGCTTCTGGCAGACGAGAAGGAGTGCGCGGAACATAATATGTTGGTGGATCTGGGGCGCAATGATCTGGGCAAAATCAGCGAGTTTGGCACCGTACAGGTAGAAAAGTATATGTCAATTGAGCGCTATTCCCACGTGATGCATATTGGTTCTACGGTGGCGGGGCATATCGCTCCGGGCAGGTGCAGTCTGGATGCCGTCGAGGCAGTGCTGCCCGCCGGGACGCTGTCGGGCGCGCCGAAGCTCCGGGCTATGGAGATTATCAACGAGCTGGAAAATAACAAGCGCGGTATTTACGGAGGCGCCATCGGATATATCGATTTTACAGGCAATCTTGATACATGTATTGCGATCCGCATCGCCTATAAGAAAAACGGCAAGGTATTTGTCCGTTCCGGCGCAGGAATCGTGGCGGACAGTGTTCCGGCGAACGAATACCGCGAGTGCATCAATAAGGCGATGGCCGTCATGAACGCCGTTGAGAAGGGCAGAAACGAGGTGGAATATGATAGTATTAATTGATGATTATGACAGTTTTTCCTATAACCTGTTTCAGATGATCGGAGAGATTACACCGGAGATCCGGGTGATCCGAAATGATGAATACACTGTGCAGGAGATCGGGGAAATGCATCCCTCTCACATCATTCTCTCGCCGGGACCCGGAAGGCCGGCAGATGCGGGAGTCTGTGAGGCTGTGGCGGAAGCTTTTCAGGACAGTGTCCCGATCCTCGGTGTATGCCTTGGGCATCAGGCGATCTGTGAGAGCTTTGGTGCCGAGGTATCATATGCAAAGAAGCTGATGCATGGGAAGAAGTCAGTCGTGTCTCTGGATACCTCCTGCCGCCTGTTCCAGGGCCTGGAGGAGCAGATCGAAGTGGCCAGGTATCATTCGCTGGCTGTCATGGCAGAAAGTATTCCGGAGATTCTTAAGGTCATCGCGCATACGGAGGACGGAGAGATCATGGCAGTGAAACACAGCCAGCATGAAGTCTATGGAGTGCAGTTTCATCCAGAATCGATTCTGACACCGCAGGGCAGCAAAATATTAAGAAATTTCATTGAGATAAAGAAGAAGGAGAATTAAATCATGATTAGAGAAGCGATAAAATTAGCGTCGCAGAAGGAAGACTTGACAGGAGATATGATTGAGCAGGTGATGGAGGAGATTATGACAGGGCAGGCGACAGATGCCCAGAAGGCAGCATTTCTTACAGCACTTGCAATGAAGGGAGAGACTGTCGATGAGATCACAGCGGCGGCCAGAATTTTGAGAAAGCACTGTGAGCCTTTTGACAATGACGGCGATGTACTGGAGATCGTGGGGACTGGCGGGGATGGTTCCAATTCCTTCAATATCTCTACACTGGCATCACTCGTGACATCGGCAGCCGGTGTGCCGATTGCAAAGCATGGTAACCGTGCTGCGTCAAGCAAATGCGGGACAGCAGATTGTCTGGAGGCTCTCGGCGTAAAGATAGATCTGGAGGCAGAAAAGATGAAGGGGGTGCTGGATGAGATCAATCTTTGCTTCCTTTTTGCGCAGAAGTATCATCCGGCGATGCGATTTGTCGGCGCTGTGAGGAAGGAGATTGGTATCCATACATTATTTAACATTCTGGGGCCTTTGGCCAATCCGGCAAAAGCAAATATGCAGCTCTACGGTGTGTATAGCGAAGATCTGGTAGAGCCGCTGGCACATGTGCTTCACAATTTGGGAGTGAAGAGGGGGATG
>CAYYGS010000149.1:0-6703 GCA_964471335.1 uncultured Jutongia sp. | reverse complement strand
CTGCCGTACCGCCTATCAGGCGTATCCCCGCTTCTTCCAGGCATATTTTCATGGTAGATACCACCTTCTCCTCGTAACCGGTGGAACATTCAAAGCAGATGTTGTTCTTATACTTCTGTTTGATCTTTTTCACGGCACTGTCCAGATCCGACAAATATTTCATGGGGCAGGTGTCCACATGTCGGAGTACTCCCGTATACACTTCCACCTCATTGTCCGAAAAACCGACAGCGGAAATCCCGTCCGCAAAACTGCCGTTTTCGTTAAACATAAACCCGGTAGTCCCCATCATCTGCACATCTGGCATTTTTTCATATAATTTTTCGCTGATTTCCCCAAATCTCCTGTCGTCTGCACAGTACATGATAAACACGCTGCCTTTTAACTTAGCGGCCACTGCATCAACAATACTGTCCACACTACCGCTTTTGTACACTGTCTCCATACACTTCTCCTTCTTTAAACTGGTTAACTGTATCCATGTTATGTCAATTATCATATCAATATTTTTCCAAAAAACAATAAACATGGTATAATTCGTACTTTTTGGGGTATAGATTGCTTCCTTCCCTATTGTATATAATGGTAGCGTTAAAAAAAATCAGATTTTTTAGGAAAGATGCAAGAAATTTCTGTTTTCATTCGTATTCCATATAACAAGGGGGTGAAAGAGATATGGGCAACTATAGCCGTACAGAGATAGAAGAGATCATAGAAAAGTACGGAAATACCATTTACCGCGCAGCATATATACAAGTGAAAAACAGAGCCCTGGCAGACGATATTTATCAGGACGTCTGTATAAAGCTTTTGCGCCTGAATTCCCAAATAGAGAATGAGGAACATTTAAAAGCATGGCTGCTAAAAGCAACAAATGATTGCTGTAAGGATTATTGGAAATCTGCATGGTATCGGAAAGTGACAGTAGACTATCAACTGGTAAAAGATAAGAGGGAAACATACGAAGAAAAAACGAGGGGATATCTCACAGAATGCATGCATCAACTATCAAGCAAATACCGTATGATTTTACACCTATACTATTATGAAGAATATAGCATACGGGAAATTGCGGAGCTGCTTCATATGAAAGAAAATACCGTTGCCAGCAGATTGGCCAGAGGCAGAGAGAAGTTAAAACAGATGTTTGAGAAAGGCGGGAAGGAATATGAATTTTAAGGAAAACTACCAACAGGAAATGAGCGAGATTGAAAAACCATCCGGCATCACAGAGAAATTGTTAAATGCCGCCGATATGGAACAGGAGACATATGCAGACAAAAAGAACAGAAGCGTTCGGGAAAGCAGCACCATATGGAAAACTGCCGCTGCCACTATTGCCATTGTGTGCATGCTGGGTCTTTGCCTGCAGCATGAAAAAGTAATCGGCTTTGCACAGTCAGTACTAAACACCTTTACCGTATTGGTAAATAATGAGGATAAGGAATTTGGTATGATTGAGCCTGTCAAAATGAATATAGATGGCTTTATCAACGATGAAAAAACAGAGAACATAGGAGGTCCCGATCCCTCTTATTCGCAGCATTTCACTTCCTATCAGGAGATGAACCAGCTTACGCAATTAGAACTCCCTTGCGCTGATAAGGTGGAATACAAAGAAACCTGGGTGGAGATAGAGCCCGAATATAAAGTCGGTCATCTTGGCGCAAACTTTTTGTATAAGGGTGCATCGTATTATATGAATGGTATGTTTACATTAGATGGCTTCGACCAAAAAGACTGGGGTTATGGTACCAAAGGCAGCAAAGAGGTTTATCAATATGGAAATGGAAAAAAGGCCTGTTTCACAAAAAATTCGGATGGGTATGAAGTGGTTTATTTTAGAGAAGGGAAAATATTATTCCAGCTCCCCCTCGGCAATGCCACTAGCACAAAGAAAAAACAGGTCAAAGATCTGTTAGATCTTTTTGGTCGTGAGGGTTAAAAAAATTTGGGAAGTCTTGAACATCTCAAGACTTCCCATTTATTTTAAAAGTCGATTAATACCACTTTGACCCTATCATCAATTGATATGCTGTTTCCTTCTTGTTCACCTTGCGGTACTTCTTTTTCCCCATATGATATGCTGCCATATGATCATGACCCTTTTGGTCCGAGTAAGTCATGTACAATTCATCATTGTACAGAGTTATTATATTTCCCAGGGATTCTCTTTGAATATAGTCATCATCAACCCATGATGTGACCCGTTTCGCCCTGTTATACCACCATTCTGATATTTCCCTCTCATAAGAAACGTCTGTGATATCATTCCATGGGAAGCTGACAAGGATCGTCCTGGTAACTTCTAACGACCCTTTTTTTCCGTCTATTTTTACCATGCCCTTCTTAAACCATGACAGATTAAGTTTCAGATAGATTCTGTTGCCATAGGAAAAAGAAGCATCCACGTAACATTTACGTTTTTTGATGTCTGTCCCCCATAAATGTTCCTTTTCCAGGACAGCAGAAATTTTTTTCCCTGTCAATCTGGTTTTTGTATTCTTTTTTGTGTCAAAACAGGCAATTTTACATTTAGAACCGGCTTTAGAACTCAAGTTCATCTCAGAATCCATTTCCATGCAGACAAGGTGGTTTTTTACCGCTATCAGCTTGGGAAGTACACACCCTTTGTCATTGTATGAGAACAGCTTCCGGGCCTTCCATGTCTTAAGATCAATCTGATATAGCGACTCATGCTTTTTATCGTCAAAGACCTGTCGATAAATCATTCCATCATAGACAGATGTAAATTCCCAAAAGTTTTCATGAAAATAGCCATCCCGAAATCCAAATTTCTCCGTCGGTTCCAGGGGGAGCGTTTCCTTCGTGTTTAAATTATAGCAATACACCTTATCAGTAGTATAGATCAGATACGGTTCGATGAGTGTTACCTCATCAAGATCCCCTTTATCCTTATATGTCATTTCCAGGATTTTTTCTTTTTCCTCCCATATGATTTCCTCTCCGTTTTTTGTCTGCCGGATAGGTGCTACATAAAGTGTAGTTCGGTCAATATCTATACTCCTGTCCGTTCCGTTATAACAGATATAGTGGTCACTGACCCTGAGATAGTCATGCGACCAGTCAGTAGGTATATCATATTTTTTAATTTCCTTGCCGTGTAAATCCATCTGAATCAGTTTGTTTCCGGAATGGTTGAGCCTGTACATACAATTTTGGGTTATAAATGGATATGTTAGCTGCCATGATCCTTTTGCTTTCTGCTTCGTTGCATTTACCGCCTGTTTTGTTGCAGTTGCTATCTGCTCTGTTGCATTCTCTGCCTCACTGTCTTCGGATACAGGCGATTGGGCAGCAACTTTGGAATCTTTTTCCATCTGGGCGGGTATATAGCCGCAGACATTGAACGCAACTACGGCTGTCATTGTAAATGCCAGGAGTGTTTTTAGCATTTTCCTCTCCCCTCTCTTATTGATACAGGATTATTTATCTCTTTTCTTCATATGCATATCCGAAATTAATAGGTGGTGCTGTTACTGAAACATATACAAATTCAGTATTTCCATCATTTAACAGACCATGGACATCTTTATCTGCAAATCGAACTACGTCGCCGGCTTTAAACTCCTTTTCCTGGTCATCTGCCAGTAAAAGTTTTCCTGTACCCTGTGTAGCATACCAAATTTGTTCTGATGCATCATGTATATGTCTTGGTTGACTTGCACCTGCTTCTAAATGCACTTCCGTTATTGTTACCCTTTTACTTGTAGAATTTTCCGGATTTAATAATTGCCTTGATACAACCCCCGGATTTGCTAACTCCTTAATATCATTTTTGTTAATAAATTCCATAATCATAAATCTCCTCTCTCAATATTTTAATTTGTCCTTTGTCTTGTATTATTTATAATAATATCAGAATACCGCATTATCACACAAGTATTTCTTCCAAAAAATTGTTCATACAGCTAGAAAGTATTTGTACTTTGCCTGATATAATGATATTATTATATCATCAAAAAATTACATGCAGGAGGATAAATTGATGAGGGAATCAAAAGCAGCAGGGAGGTTCTTAAAGGGAGCTGTGTGCGCAGCGGTGGCAGTGCTGTTCGCAGGATTTGGGAACACGCAGACGGCAGACGCAGAGAAGGTGAATATTACAGCAGAGTCAGGTTCGTGGGAATCTGTACAGTCTGTCCTGAATGAGGCAGCTGCAGATTCGCAAAATTCTTATGTGATTAAGGTGCCGAAGGGGCATTATGAGATTGACCGGAAGATTACCGTTTACAGCAATACGACACTGGATCTGCGGGGAGTTACCTACAAGAAGACAAATGTAGACCGGCCAATATTAATTTTCGGAGATGGAACGAAGGGCGGTTATCAGAATGCCAGGAATATTACAATTATAGGAGGGACATTGGATTCCGGAACAGCATCAAATTCTTCTGATATTTGTCTGTTTTCCCATGCAGAGAATATTACCTTCCGTGGGACGGTATTTAAATATCTACCCAAGAAAAAATATTCTGCCGGAATGCGCAATACACATATGATTGAATTTGCAGCAGCCAAAAACGTAGTAATTAAAAATTGCAAATTTTATAATAACAGCAATTGTTCCCCCAATAATGAGGCAGTCCAGATTGAATCGGTGCAAAATGAACAAAATTTGATTAATTCAACCCCGGATTTGGGCAAGCGTGACGGGACACAGTGTAAAAATATTACGATTACCGGTTGTTATTTTAAGGGATTTCAGTATGGCTGCGGAAGTAATCACCTGAGCAAAAAAGATCATTACATCAACATGAAGTTTACAAATAATACCTTTGTAGGGGCAAAGAAATATGCCATATGTTTGTTTGGATACAGAAATGTATTAATATCGGGAAATAAGCTAATCAACTGCGGCAGCCTGTACCAGAATCAGGGGGCTACCGGGGTAAAGGTAAAACAGTAAAGCTTTGAACAAAAGAAATCCAGATAATTCACAATAAAATCATCTGGATTTCTTTTACTTATTTCATTTTGCTCTTTTATTTACAAATATTACACGAGTTGTTTACCATACTTCTCTAAATAAGCGGATGCCGTTTCTGAAACTACAATCATAGCACTACCTCGTCCAATTTAAGTTCCTTAAATGTTTGGAGTTCTTCGTCTAATTCATCTTTCGTCTGGTCAAAATAACAAAATCCCATTTGACCATATAAATCTATTAAATCCAGTTTATGGATTCCTAATATTTCTGCCGCTCTTCCATGTGAAATCTTCTTTTTCAATACATATGGATAAAGCATCATAGCATTTCTAATAAGTTGCTCCTCTTTATTTTTCGGCATTACAAATTGTATCATTTCATCCGGTAATTCTATATTAATTGTTGCCATAACCGCCACTCCTTCCAATACATAACAAACTTCTGCTGCTGATTCATCTAAATCCATTTCATTTTCTATAGAAATTACAATAACCCTTTTAGCAATAGTCTCCATTGCTCACTATGATCTAATCGGACCAGCATATATAACTGTTCAATCAACTGTGCCTCATCCATGTCATCAGGCATCATATTAATCTTGTCAATAACACTAGCCTTTGAATCACCCCTCTGAACATCCCACTTTCTTTATTAGCATTTTTGTCATTATATAAAATTATTCTGCACAATGCAATTTGTTTCTCAAAAACCTCACACTGTTCTTCCATGACACGAAAAGGTTTTTTAACTAAAAAATCATCCTGCACCAAACTGCACCAAATTTTTCAGAAAATAAAAATAGCCGTAAGCCCCCATTCATAAGACTTACGACCGTTTTTAACCAATGCCGCAGACCGGAATCGAACAATCATGTTGCAAAAAGTGCCGATTAGTTAAAAATATCCCTGCACCACTCAGGAATCTCATCCGTATAGTCGCTACATTTTCCCCGAACAAAAGACGCTACCTTCCTAAACGATTTAGAATTATCATAAATCTTTACTCGATCGCATATAGGAATTACCTTCTTTAAATTTTTCAAAGATTCCGTATATCTTCTTTCAATATCTTTCGCCGGAATCCCATGACCTCCATCCCTTACCCGTTGTTCCACCCTGGATATTGCCAATTCAGCAGAAGACAATCCTACATAATTTAACTCCACCTCGTAACCTAACTCTTTTGCTTTTTCAATATTTCTAAATATGCTGTAACCACATAAGGTCGTCTCTTGATTAAATGATTCTCCTTTTTCAAAATACTCTTTTATCTGATTGACAGCAATCTTTCCAGCCTTAAATACATCAGAGCTAACTTTCCATGAACCAAAACCACGAACAATTTCATCGATATTAACACGTGGCAAACTTTTATATTCACTGTTTGTCTGATATAAGGTTGTTTTTCCGGCACCATTAACACCAGCAAATATAAGATATTTTTTCAATTCTAAAACCTCTTTTCCGCAACCACTCTTTTTTGTTTTTGTTGTAAGATATAATCTGTCAATGTACGAATAAATCCCTTTTCTTCCTCATCAACTGTTTGAATAATAAAATCATCTGCCTCGTCAATATTAATATCCTTACAAATTTTATATAATTCGTGTATTTTTTCTAATTTTGACATAGTTTCACATCCTTTTAATCTTTTTATATCTTCTCCGTTAAGAAAAGAAAATAGCCGTAAGCCCTCATTCATAAGGCTTACGACCGTTTTTAACCAATGCCGCAGACCGGAATCGAACCGGTA
>CAYYGS010000148.1:0-6710 GCA_964471335.1 uncultured Jutongia sp. | reverse complement strand
AAGCGGCAGATCACGCTGCAGGAATTAGGCAGCGACATTCAGACGACCTTGAATTATGATGCAACGACAGCCGTCACGGATGCGTATGGCAGTGCAGTATATGGAGAGGATGTCGAGCCGGGCGAGATCATGGAGGCGGGATATCGGCAGGACAACGGACTCATTGTCACGATGCAGGTGCCGGAGGATGTCTGGGAATATAAGGAAGTTACAGATTACCGGATCGACAATTCAGAGAAGAGCATTGAGCTGGCGCAGCGGAAATACCAGTATTCCAGCCAGACATATATTGGTTCCTCCGGTCAGGATATCGAGATGATGGAGTTGAACTCTTCGGATGTACTGACGGTACGAGGCGTGGGATATACAGCATATTCTATCGTGCGTACGCAGGGGCATGGATATATCCGTCTGAAAAATTACCGGGATTTTGTCGGTGGTATGATCGAGGTGGGGAATGACGTTATTCTTCCTATCACAAAAAATATGCTGATTACGGTCAGGGAAGGAAGCTATAAGGTGATCCTGTGCAAAGGAACTATGTCAGCTGTGAAAAATGTTATGGTACGGCTGGATGAAGAGGTGACAGTAGATTTTAGCGATTATCAGCCGGCGGCGCAGAGGATTGGAACGGTAGAGTTTAAGATTGATCCGGCGGGAGCAGATCTCACGATCAATGGAGCTGCGGTGGATTACAGCAAGCCGCTGCCGCTATTGTATGGCAGCTACCGGATCGCTGTAACGATGACGGGATATGAGAGCTACAGCGGGATGTTGAAAGTGGGTGCGCCGAGTAAGACGGTACGTATTGATTTGATTGATGAGGATGCAAGCATTACGGAGACGACAGAGGACCCTTCAGATCGGAAGGGAAATGATGACGATGACAGCACGGAAGAGACAAAGCAGATGGATAGCAGCCATACGATTACTGTCAGTGCTCCTGTGGGAGCAGAGGTATATTTGGACAATGTATATAAGGGGCTGGCACCATGCACCTTTACAAAGATCATGGGTACACAGACCATTACCCTCCGCAAAGAGGGATATACCACGAAGAGCTATTCCGTTGATATCTTAGACGATGGAGAGGATGTCAGCCTGAGCTTTTCGGAACTGGTGGCGGCAGCGACGGCGTCACCGTCTACGCAGTCTACAGGGACAGCACAGCCAACATCGTCCTCGGAGGAGGCAAAGGGATAAAATGGGAAGTGTGGTTTGATAAAACGGAGTTTCCTCCTGTTTAAAGGAAATAAAAGGGCTGACGTGTGAATGCACGCAGCTCTTTTGACGTGTCAGGAAAAAAAGAATTTTTTTCCCTTGACAAGATGATAATAAGCATACAAAATAAAGGTAGTTTGGAAAATATTGCCGATAGGAGGAAAAACACATGGACTATAAAGATATTTACAGAGAGTGGCTGGAGAATCCTTACTTTGACGATCAGACAAAGGCAGAATTGAAGGCGATTGCAGAAGATGATAATGAGATCAGGGAACGATTTTATATGGATTTGGAGTTTGGCACGGCCGGGCTGCGCGGAATCATTGGTGCAGGGACGAATCGTATGAATATTTATACGGTGCGCAAGGCGACACAGGGACTTGCCAATTATATCGTGAAGGCTGGAAAGGCATCACAGGGTGTGGAAATCGCGTATGATTCGCGTCGCATGTCTCCGGAATTTGCGGATGAGGCGGCTCTCTGCCTGGCGGCAAACGGCATCAAAGCGTATGTGTTTGAGTCTCTCCGTCCGACGCCGGAGCTGGCCTATGCCGTACGTGAGCTGAAATGCGTTGCAGGTATTAACGTAACGGCCAGCCATAATCCGCCGGAATATAACGGCTACAAGGTGTACTGGGAGGATGGCGCACAGATCACGCCTCCGCATGACAAGGGAATCATGGACGAAGTAAAGGCTGTGACGGATTATGCCACAGTTCGCACAATGGATAAGGAAAAGGCGGTTGCAGAGGGTCTGTATGTGCAGATCGGTGCTGAGATTGATGACAAATATATGGAGGAACTGAAAAAACAGGTGATTCATTGGGACAGCATTGAGGCTGTTGGCAAGGATCTGAAAATCGTGTACACACCGTTGCACGGGACGGGCAATATTCCTGCCCGCAGGGTATTGAAGGAGATCGGTTTTGATAATGTTTATGTGGTGCCGGAGCAGGAACTTCCGGACGGAGAATTTCCGACAGTGAGCTATCCGAATCCGGAAGCAGCAGAGGCATTTGAGCTGGCGCTCAAACTGGCGAAAGAAAAAGATGCCGATCTGGTACTTGCAACCGATCCGGATGCCGATCGACTGGGTGTCTATGTGAAGGATACGAAGAGTGGAGAATATATTACACTGACGGGAAATATGTCGGGATGTCTGCTGGCAGACTATGAGATCTCACAGCGGAAGGCAACAAAGGGACTTCCGGCAGACGGAAAGCTGATCAAGACGATTGTGACGTCAAATCTGGCAGATGCGATTGCAGAGGATTACGGCGTCGGACTGATTGAAGTGCTGACAGGATTTAAGTTTATCGGGCAGCAGATTCTTGGCTTTGAGACGAGCGGAGTAGGGACATATTTATTTGGTTTCGAGGAGAGCTACGGATGTCTGATTGGAACGCATGCGCGTGATAAAGATGCGATTGTGGCTACGATGGCCCTGTGTGAGGCGGCAGCATATTACAAGACAAAGAATATGACGCTCTGGGATGCTATGATTGCGTTGTATGACAGGCTGGGATACTATAAGGATGGTGTGCAGTCTGTGACGATGAAGGGTATTGAGGGGCTGGAGAAGATCCAGCAGATCATGACTGCCCTGCGTGAGAAGCCGTTGAAGGAATTTTGCGGATATCAGGTCACAGCCTTCCGGGATTATCAGAAGGACACCATCACGGACACATCAACCGGTGAGACAAGACCGACCGGCCTCCCGCAGTCAAATGTGCTTTATTTCGATATGACAGACGGCGCGTGGATGTGTGTTCGTCCATCTGGTACAGAACCAAAGGTGAAGTTCTATTATGGGGTTGTGGGATCCTCCCTGGAGGATGCCGAGGCAAAGTCTGATGCTATGGCAAAGGCAGTCTCTGAACTGGTACAGCAGATATAATCATTTGGTTCTTGTCAGTTCCTCTAATGTGATGCTGTAAAAGAAATCATGTACCATTTGATCAAATCGTTTCCACATGGGGAGAGTGCAGCAGACGTCCTGCCGTTCACAAGGTTCTGCATCGTTTTGCAGACAGGCGACAATCGCCAGAGAACCCTCTGTGAGCTCCAGGATCTCTCCCACTACATAATCTGCAGGGAGTCGCGTCAGGCGGTAGCCGCCGCCTTTGCCGCGAAGTCCCTGCAGTAATTTATTTTGTACGAGTGTCTTCAGAATAATCTCAAGGTATTTTTTTGAAATCCCCTGTCTGGCAGCAATCTCATCTAATGGGATATAGTCATCAGAAGCCTGTTGGGCCAGGTCAATCATGACACGTAAAGCATATCTTCCTTTTGTAGAAATCATCATAGTAATCCCCCCATGCCGCCTTTGGCGGCTTACAATATTAGATTCATTTTTCGACCTACCTATCATAACACAAGGTTAATAGGCAATCAAGTTTTTTCTAAAGTAATATATTACTTCACAAAAATTGTGAAATGTGGTAAAATTTGGTTAAGAATAGTACGATAAAAATAGTAAGAAACGGATTTATACACAATAAGACAAGGGCGGATTTTGTTCTCCTTTGCAGAAAAGAGGGTAGTGTGAAAAATAAATTTTTCACACGGTAAATTTGTGCCTGCGGCCCAAAGTTTGCGGGGCTGTGGCAGGAATGGAGGGTTATTATGGAAAAAATTCAAAAGATGATGCTGGGTGCATCAGTCGGCGCCCTGTCTTTGGCGATGCTTGGGAGCGTTGCGGCAGATGCGCAGGTTTTAGCACCATCAACACTTGATTTTAAGGATCAGTCATTTCAGATCAGGAATACCGGAGAGGGGGCTGTTTCTTTTGATGCAGTTAAGATCAAGGGGAAGGGTGACAATGTGACACTGAACTGGAATGCGAGGGCCAAGTGGGACGCATATGATGTGTCTGGAAGCGAAACGGTAGATCTGTCTTCACGGAAGACGACAAAGGATCTTGTGGTGGCGATTAAGGATATGTCGGATTCTGCATCGATTGTTTATTGGGTTCCGGCAGACACAAGCAAATACAAGGGAAAATATGAAGCGGGCAGTTTAAGCATTACAGACAGCAATAAACCGGTAGATACCAGTGCGGTGAAATTTGAGTACCGGACGGAGAACGGATATTGGAAGGATTATAATCCAACAGGGACAAGCTTTGCAATGTTTGAGCAGCAAGGGGCGACCTTATATTTCAGGAGGAAAGCCGAAGTGGTTGATTCCAGCGGATATACCTCAGTACGTGACAAGCTGGGGAAGGATGAGCAGGCATATGTCAACGCGCTGATCAAGGCGAAGCAGTCGTATTTTGCAAGCAAAGAGTTTAAGGTGAAAATATCTAAAAAATCAAATGGTCCTTCTGTTGGCGTAGATTATAACTGGCAGACGATTAAGGTGAAGGATACGATGGAGTACCGCGCAAAGAATTATCAGGGAAGATGGGTGAATGGCGCTGGTAATGGAGAATGGACGGAAGTACCGTCTGGTGTGAAGGAGCTGAAGATGTCAGAACTCTTTAAGGACGACGGCGTTGCGCGCAAATGTATTGTCGAGGTAAGAACAAAGGCCGATCCTGCGAAAAAGAAATCTGCTTCGAAGCCGAATGTCCTTCAATTCCCGGAGGCTATGCATTTGATGGCGGATAGTTTTGGAATGATCAATAAGGATGGAATGGTTGGCGGCAGTGTGCCGAAGGAAGGTCTCATCTTTAAGCTGATCCGAAGAAAGGGCCAAAATCATTGCCGTTTCATTAACTGTCATCCTGAAAATACGTATGAGATCTATGCTGATGATCCGTTCGAGAATAAAAAAGCGGCAAAGATTGCCACTTTAAAACCAGCGACATCAAAGGGAAATACGGAGGTTGAGGTTAAGGAAGCGAAGGCGCCGGAGAAGTCAACATTGTATGTGCTGATTGCAGCGGATAAGAAAAACAATCGTTTCCGTTCTAAGGCATCGCCGTGTGGCGGCCCGACATCAATGCTTTATCCGACAGAGGATACGGAATAAAGATATGGGATAAGGTGCCGGAAAATACATGATGGGAAAGGTGCGAGGCTTATAAAACAAGTCGCGCGCCTTTTTCTTTTAGCTAATAGGATTAGGGTGTCAAAAGCCCTCTTTTGACACCCTAATCCTTAAAAATAAAAAATTATCGATAAACCTATTGACATGATAGGAAAATAAAGGTAGTATGTGTTAGAACAATATTTTACATTGCGACTTCAACCTGGGAAAATGAAAAACAGCATTTTGATTGTTATTAAGCCGCTGAAAGAGGCATGGGGATTAGGTTGAAAGAGAGAAAGGGAGGTTTTTGATATGAGTGATTATAAGTTTGAAACATTACAGTTACACGTAGGCCAGGAGGAGCCGGATCCGGCATCGGATGCCAGAGCGGTACCGATCTATCAGACAACTTCTTATGTTTTTCGCGATTCCGCGCATGCAGCAGCCCGTTTTGGACTGGCGGATGCCGGTAATATCTATGGACGTCTGACAAATTCGACGCAGGATGTTCTGGAGAAGAGGCTGGCAGCTCTGGAGGGCGGGACAGCGGCTCTGGCACTTGCATCAGGAGCAGCCGCTATTACATATACGATTCAGGCTCTGGCGCAGGACGGAGGCCATATTGTAGCACAGAAAACGATCTACGGGGGCAGTTATAACCTGCTGGAGCATACGCTTCCGCATTACGGGATCAGTACAAGCTTTGTGGATGCACATAATCTGGAGGAACTGACAGCCGCAATCCGGCCGGAGACAAGAGCGATTTATCTCGAGACGCTTGGCAATCCGAACAGCGATATTCCTGACATTGACGCAATTGCACAGATTGCACACGAGCATGGTCTGCCGCTTGTCATTGATAATACGTTTGGCACGCCGTACCTGATTCGGCCGATTGAGCATGGAGCAGATATTGTCGTTCATTCCGCTACAAAATTTATCGGCGGCCATGGCACGACTCTTGGAGGTATCATTGTAGATTCCGGAAAATTTGACTGGAAGGCCAGCGGGAAATACCCTGCGATAGCAGATGCGAACCCCAGCTATCACGGTGTTTCTTTCGTGGATGCTGTGGGGCCGGCCGCTTTTGTTACATACATCCGTGCGATCCTGCTGAGAGATACCGGGGCGACACTTTCTCCCTTTAATGCTTTTCTGTTATTGCAGGGTGTGGAGACTCTTTCTTTACGGCTTGACCGTCATGCCGAAAATACAAAAAAGGTCGTTGAGTATCTGGCAGCGCATCCGCAGGTAGAACATGTGAATCATCCATCGCTGCCGGAGCATCCGGATCATGCATTATATGAGAAGTATTTTCCGAACGGAGGGGCGTCCATCTTCACCTTTGAGATCAAGGGGGGACAGGAAGAGGCGCATCAGTTTATTGACAACTTGAAGATCTTTTCGCTGCTTGCGAATGTGGCAGATGTGAAGAGCCTTGTCATTCATCCGGCGACAACGACGCACTCCCAGCTGACACAGGAGGAGCTGCAGGAACAGAATATCAAGCC
>CAYYGS010000147.1:0-6837 GCA_964471335.1 uncultured Jutongia sp. | reverse complement strand
GTAGAGCGCGCGGCTGTTAACCGCGTTGTCGTAGGTTCGAGTCCTACTCGGGGAGTTAGGTATATAAGTAATAAATCCCATAAGCACGAGTGCTTATGGGATTTTTGCATTATAGTCTACAGGACGACTACCTTATTTTTACCGGAATTTTTCGCCTTGTACAGCGCACTGTCCACTCTCGTGCAGAGCGTATCGAGTGTATCCTCTTCCAGCGCCTCGGTTACGCCGATACTGACAGTTTGAGGCCTGATGCCGGGCAGCGGCGTATTGGCAAAACATTGACGGATCAGCTCTGCGATCAGTGAAGCGGCTGCATGGGATGTGTCGGACAGGACAAGCATAAATTCTTCGCCGCCCCATCGGCCGGCAGAAAATTTTGAGGAGGACTGTGTTTGTTCGTTAAGCAGGATGTTAGCCAGCGTGATAATGACACGGTCTCCTTCCTGATGTCCATATGTATCACTTACTTTTTTGAAATTATCGATATCCAGCATGATTACGGAAAATGTGCGCTTCTGTCGGTTGGCAAGATTCTGGTTAATGCGCGCCTGTGTCTCTGCACGGTTATACAGACCGGTCAGACCGTCTGTAATGGCGGCCTTCTGCAGATTTTGGTTTGCCGATTCCAATTCCTGATTTATCTCCTCCAGCTCCAGCGATGTTGCACCAATGAACATGGCAAGACGGGAGACAAGCGGGAGTTTTGATAAAGTTTTTCTGTTCTCATGAATCGTGGTCGATGCATTACGTACTGCCTCCCCTTCCCGCATTGCAGCAATGACAAGTGTGACATTATGCTGGTTGAGACAGCTGTTGCTGCGTATAAATTCTCCGTGTGAAAAGAATCCTGAGGAGGGGGCGATATCCTTAAAAGGCTCCAGTTCATAGGTTGCTTCATTGGATGTCCAGAAGGTACGCCGCGCCGCACAGGAAAAAATGTGCAGCAGATCCGGGGCAAATTCACAGATGCGCTGGCTGTCGTGGGCGATGCTTTCCAGAATGGTTTTGGGATCGCCATAAGAGATCCGGACGGTTGAACCGATCTCAATGTCAGATGACATGGTGATAGAGCGATCGGGATTGCTCGCAACCGGGACACGCAGGATCGTTGTGTTGTTATGCTCATAAAAGAGCGGAAATTCCAGTGTATTATAAAAGAAATTTTCATCGTTTTTGATATTTAAATATTTTTTATATACATCGTACGCAGGAATACCGTTTAGTTCATACAGGATACAACCGTCGGATTTTGTGACGTGGAATTTCCTGCCGAGTGGTTTCCAGCCTGTGACTTTGATGGAATCGACATGAAAATCCTCTCCACCATAGAAAATAATCAGGATGGCATTTTCGGAAACCCCGCCGCATTTTGAAAATACGCAGGAATCGTCACTTGTAATGTCGTCACTGCATGCGACACCGCCGAAAATCTGGATGTCAGGACGTATATTCTTCATTCCATCACAAAATTGCGTGCTGGAGCCCTCTGGAATCGTGAAATACATCTCGATAGCCTTAACCCAGGGATTCTTGTCAGCTTCGTCTGTTATTTTTCCGGCGATCTGTTCCGCGGAAAGCTCGTTGAGATCATATTGATAGATCTGAAAGCGGGTAGACTCCCGTTCAAACACTGTCGCAGTAATGACAATCTCAGGGGAGAGCCGGCAGTCAACGAGATTGCCGCTTGTAGAGCATCCGATATAGGGAACCTCGGGAAAGATCTCCTCAATCGTATGACATAATGCATTTATTTGGCTTGCCTCCAATACCTCAGAATATATCTGAAATATCATTCGGGACAATTCCTGCTCATCATGTTTTGCCCGGAAATCCTGTAATTCTTTTCGAAAATCAGTATTCTCGTGATATGTAATTTGAAATTGTTTCATATCTGATACTCCTTTTATTTTTTGCTCAGTAACAAAAGGTTATTTGATACCTTGTGTTTTTTCTCACAACATCACTGTATATTATTATACTTCTTTTTAAACAGAAATAAAAGAATAAATATAGATAATCTTCCAAAAAGTAATATTTCCCTGTTTCATTTATCAGGTGTTTGATATATAATGATACGAGGGCTAAAAGGTATTTGCGGAATGCTTGGAAGATGAGATCGGCTGTTATTGAATGAAAACAGAAAGGGCTGTGTGAAAAATGAAGATAATGCCGAATGCCCCTTGCTGGTGTGGCAGCGGGCAGAAATATAAAAGGTGTCATATGTATTTTGATTCTCAGATCCAAAATAAGAGGATGCAGGGATTTAAGGTGCCGGAGAGAAAATGGATCAAAAATAAAGTTCAGATCGAGGGAATCCGTGAGAGTGGAAAGGTTAATATAGAGATACTGGATTATATTGCAGAGAAGATACATGTCGGAATGGCAACGGAGGAAATTGATCGACTGATTTACGAGAAGACGAAGGAATTGGGAGGGATTCCGGCTCCGCTGGGTTATGAGGAATATCCTAAAAGTGTGTGCACGTCGATTAATAATGTGGTTTGCCATGGAATACCATCCGAAGATGAAATATTATGTGATGGTGATATTGTCAATGTGGATGTATCTACAATATATAAGGATTATTTTTCCGACTCCTCCAGGACATTTCTGATTGGAAATGTAAAGCCGGAGGTGGAGACGCTGGTCAGGGTTGCAAAGGAATGCATGGAATTAGGTTTAGAAAAGGTTGCCCCGTGGGTTTCTTTTGGAGAGATGAGCCGTGCGGTCGATCAGCATGCCAGAAAGCATGGCTATTCAGTAGTCAGGGAGATTGGCGGTCACGGCGTCGGCCTGGAATTTCATGAGGAGCCCTGGGTGGGATATATGGAAGGGTTTGGAGAAAAGCTGCTGATGGCGCCCGGCATGATTTTTACGATTGAACCGATGATCAATATGGGAGGCAATGAAATTTTTATTGATGAAGAAGACGACTGGACGGTCTATACAGATGACGGACAGCCCTCGGCACAGTGGGAAATGACGGTGCTGGTGACACAGTCAGGGCATGAGGTGCTGGCATATTAATAAGGCATATTAATAATAATAAGGGATGATTTCATATAGGAAAGGAGAAGAAACACATGATGAAGAGAAACAAGATAATTGCAGCAATATTAACGGTCAGCATGAGTCTGACAATGATTGCTTCTCTGCCGGGAGAACTGTTCCTGCCGGAGAACACTTTAGCCGTACAGGCCGCTGAAACGGCGCAGGGCATCAGTGTGGCATATCGTACGCAGGAGGAGATTCGTGCATATGTGAAGGAAAATGGTGCAACGACGAATGATGCGTTGAGTTTTGCAGAGGAGCCGGTGACGACATCGCCGTACGCTCTGGGAAGGCTTTCGGATGAGACACTGCAGTCAGCCCTCGCAATGATCAATCAGATACGGTATATTGCCGGGTTGTCTGATAATGTGGCATTAGATGATGGTTATACGGAAAAGGTTCAGGCGGCAGCTCTGGTAAATTATGTGAATAATAAGTTATCGCATACTCCGACACAGCCAAGCGATATGTCAGATGAGATGTATCAGCTGGGATCACAGGGAGCCGGTTCTTCAAATATCGCATGGGCCTCCTGGAAGAACCGCAGCCTGAATGAAACAATTGTGAAGAGCTGGATGCATGATGGAAATGCCGGTAATATTCCTATGATCGGACATCGCCGCTGGATTTTGAATCCGACGATGGGAAAGATAGGTTTTGGTGCCGTTTCCGGTACAAACGGAACATATAGTGCAATGTATTCTTTTGACAGAAGCAATTCTTCTGCCGGTGAATATGGTGTGTTGTGGCCTGCCCAGAACATGCCGGTAGAATATTTTGGCAGCGATTATCCGTGGTCAGTCTCCATGGGAAGCAGAGTCACTGCGTCTGATATTACGGTGACACTGACACGCATCGGGGATGGGAAAGTATGGAACTTCTCTGCCACATCGGCAGATGGTTATTTCAATGTGAATAATGACGGCTATGGCCAGACCGGCTGTATCATTTTCCGTCCGGACGATCTGACGGGCTATTCTGATGGCGACAGCTTTGCAGTAGAGGTGAACGGCCTGTCAGGGGGTACGGTTTCCTATACAGTAGATTTCTTTACCCTGCAAGAAGGGTTGTCGGAGACCACTGGGAAGCCGTCTGTAGAGCCATCCGCACCGACATCCAGCGGGAAGCCGTCTGTAGAGCCATCTGCACCGACATCCAGCGGGGATCCGTCTGCACAGCCATCCACGTCAGCGCCTAACGGAACTTCATCTGCAGAGCCGTCATCATCTGCACCGGCGCCTACCAATAATTCTTCCACAGAGCCGTGGGTTTCCACAGAACCGAAACCGTCTGCGCCTGTCGGAATTTCCTCTGCCAGTCCAGAGGTTTCACCGACGGCATCAGCAGGTACGTCTTCTGCGCGCCCCAGTACAACGCCGGGAGCGACTGCCTCTGCGCGTCCCAGCACAACACCGAGGACGACCGTAACTCCTTCTGTGTCACCGAAGCCGACAGACAGCGGGGCAGGAGTTGTTCGGAAACCTTCAAAGCCGCGACGCGCCAAGCTTACAAAGGCAAAAAGCAAGAGCCGGGGTTGTATTTCCGTTAAATGGAAGAAAATTTCAGGTTGTGATGGGTATCAGGTACAGAGTTCGCTGAGCCGCCGCCATACCGGAAAGAAGTACACCACTCGGGCGCTTGGAGGCACATTTACGGGCCTGAAGTCCCGAAGAATCTACTATGTCAGAGTACGGGCCTATAAATATGGGAATTCTGCAAATAATTATAAGGTAGTATATGGAAAGTGGAGTAAGGTAAAGAAGGTAAAAGTCCGGTAGCATAGGATCGGGAACAGGATATTAAATAGAAATAGAGCAGTAATAAAAATACAACCACTGGCTTTTGACCGATGGTTGTATTTTTGATTTTGTCAAAATAGGTGTGTAAGTATTTGGTTGTTTATTTTAATGATTTATTTCTTCTTCTTCTCAAAAAAAGACTCAATACTTTTTTTGATCTTCTCATCCGACATGGTCTTTAACAGGTATCGCTCCGGTTTCAATTCCATGACCTTTTCGACGGATTCCCGATCGCCTTTGCCTGTCAGGAATATGACAGGAATATCTGCTGTTTCCCGATCGGAACGGATCATTTCCAATGCCTGCCTTCCGTCGCATACCGGCATTTCATAATCCAGCAGGATCAGATCCGGCCTGTCAACGGTCAGCGTCTTAATCGCCGAAATACTGGAAGGGGCTTCCCTCATTTCGTACTTACTGCCAAGCAATTCAATGATTCTGGAACGCATGAAATCGGAATCATCTACAACAAGAATTTTCTTCTTCGTCTCTGCCTTGTCGGTATTTGTATCCGAAGTATTGGTATCATCCTCTGATGCCGATTCCTCTGTTTTGTTGAGATATTCCTGGATCACACTTATTGCATTTTTATCATTAATGGCTGATGTGATCTTACCACGGACCGAATCAGAGTTCGTCATGCAAAATGCAAAATATCCCATTCCCGTATCAAAAAGAAGGCTGCATGGAGGGTGCGTCTCCTTAAAGGATTTGACAAGCTGTTCGTATGTCAGCAGTCCCTCCTTTTTAAGTTTAATCAAGTCAATGGAGGGAATGAGTTCGCTGATCCGCTCCAGAAACTGCCGTGAAATATATCGGTTAATGTTGATAATCATGTCGTCTATCTTCTTATATCTCGTATTCAGCAGCTGCCCGATCACTTTTAGAAGCAGCTCTTCCTCGAAGATCAGGGTGATTTCCCATTTATTTTCCTGCGTCCCCTGATAGATAAAACGGTTGCAGATCATTTTCCCAAATTGTTCTCCGCTATATTGCTCACTGATCATCTTTGTATTCATACGAAACATATCGTATGTGAGTTGGATAATCACCTGCTCTAATGCACTGTTTTCCTGTTCGTGTGGAATATCTGCCCATTTACTTTTCGATTTGCCGGCAATTGCCATATCCTCTGTCTGTGTATGGCTGACCACCCATCCGATACAGACACCGAGAAAATGACGAATTGATTCTATGGAGTAGTTTGTTTCCAACATTTCTTCTTCCAGGGCAGGCAGAGTCTCATATCTAAAATCATCATGCAAGCGCTTATGTAGATCATATTCACTGTAATTGATCGACTTCATGTAATTTTCTTCATGCTCGAAATGTTCTAATGTATGATTCTTCAGAAATTTCGCGCCTTGCTGGCATGCCCATTCGCTTTTGTCGGGATCCTGGCTGATTTTCAGCAGTTTATCCATCGTCGAAAAAAGCTGTTTATGCTCTTTGTCAAGGTAATCTATACCAATAAGATAATCGTCTCGCCATACTATTTGTTCCATAATAATCCTCATTTCTGCAAGATGAACGAAGTTCCCCTTGCCTAATTGCGCACAAAAATGCCGCCAAAAATCTTTCCACTAAATTTCGTGCTGTATAAGTACAGCCACCCTACCATATTATACCATTAATTTCTCTTTTTGGCTATTAGAACTTGTATTTTCCTTTTACTCTATTGGGACTGTTTGCCTGGCTTGATGCTGGGGTCAAAAGCCCCCAGCATCGTGAAAATTAAGTTTTGGATAGTTTGGTGCAGGATATATTTTGAGAGTGCTTCTGGGAGTTAAAAAAAATACTTGCATTTCACTTTGTGATATGGTAATATATGTTTTGTCGTTTGGGCAAACGACAGGATATAGTAGTATTGTGTTCTCAGTATTGGAGGATTTCATCATATTTTTCAGAGAAGAGAATACAATAGTATATAAACGGCTCCATGGTCAAGCGGTTAAGACATCGCCCTTTCACGGCGGTAACACGGGTT
>CAYYGS010000146.1:0-6848 GCA_964471335.1 uncultured Jutongia sp. | reverse complement strand
GAAGAGTTTCTGAAATCTCCGGGCCGAAATTGCCGAGATAGACACAGAGAGCATTGCAGCCGGCTTTCTGAATATCCTCCAGAGCCTGTACCATATGGATCTCGCTCTCCACGATACAGACAGGACATTCATAGATGTCTGCCGCATCATACTTGTCCGAATAAGCCTTTACCAGATTTTTTCTCCTGTTGACAGAGAGTGATTCCGGAAAGCAGTCTCTGCTTACCGCCACAATACCGATTTTCATTTTTGGCATATTTTCCATTGTTTTACGTCCTTTCTTATATTTAAATTTTATTGTAACCATATCATTCATTCTATTACATTTCATTTTGATTTGCAATGAAATTTAGACAAAAAAAAGGAAAAAAAATACAAAAAATTGTGCTGATTGCCAAGAGGAGAAGAAGGTGATATAGTATAATATAGCATTTTTCACAAGCAATTTTTATTTACTTTACTATTTTGAGCCGCTGAAGGCGGCAGAAATGAGGATTATCATGAAAAGACAAAAGAGATGGATTACATTTATGTGCATTCTGGCAGTTATCATATCCTGTCTGCCGGCCAAAGCGCAGGCAGCAGGGCCGAAGGTGCAGGCGCATGCCTATTACATGATCGATGCCGGGACCGGGGAGAAGATCCTGAGTAAGAATGCAAATAAAAAGATCTATCCTGCCAGTACAGCTAAGCTTATGACGGCGCTTGTCGTGCTGGAGATCGCAGAGGAGACAGATCAGTATAAGTTTACAAAAAAGCTGAAAAAGAAGGTTCCGGGTGATGCATCCGCACTGAATCTGCGCACGGGCAGGACATACACAGTGAATCAATATCTGCATATGCTGCTGATTGCTTCCGACGCCGCATCCGCGATAACGCTTGCCTGTGGGTCGGCGGGGACGGTAGAAAATTTCGTGGAATGGATGAATCAAAAGGCGGTGGAGCTGGATATGACGCATACGAGCTTCGACAATCCCATCGGACTCGATATCGGCAGCGGATATTACAAGACATATACGACGGCAGCTGATTTTATCAAACTGTCAAAAGCGGCGATGGAAAACAGCACGATCCGCTCCATTGTGGCCAAGAAGAAATACAGGGTCAGCCCGATAGGGGTCAAGAAATCCTTTGTCATCAAGAATACGAATGCCTTTTACCATCGTTATAAGAAGATGGTCAAGGGGAAAAGCTATGAGATTATCGGCAGTAAAACGGGAACGACGCGGGCTGCGGGCCATTGCCTTGTCTGTACTGCGAGGGACGCAGATGGCCGCGAGGTGATCTGTGCCTTTTACGGGAAGGGTGATTATAAAAGGCTTTACAAGGATGTGCGTAAGCTGATGGATTATGCATATGCACATTAAAGGGGAGTATATCAAACCGTCGTGTATTCATTATTTGCTGTATAAATATAATATAGAGAAAATGCCGTCGTTCCGGGACATATTGTCCCGGAGCAGAAAGACTTCACGAGATACAAAAGTTAATATAATTCCAGAGACTCTAAATAAATAGCATTTCATTGGCTTGTTTCTGGGAGGAAAGAGATTGTATCATATCATATGTTGCGGAATGGATGATAAATTTTGTGAAATGACGAGAGAGGAGCTTCGCAGAGGTGATTCTTCGGGCGGGAAACACCGGATCATATGCTGTCAGTCGTTACAATGCCTGACGGAGATCTGGAGAGAAGAAAAGGAATGCCATCTGCTCTTTTTACATGTTGGTGACGGGGAGGGACTATTGGATGCCCTGGAGGATTTTCGTCATCATTTTCCCAATGCTGTACTTGTGCTCTGTTCCCGGTATTATCCTCCGACTGCAGAAATGATTCGTTATCATCCCTATCGTTATCTGATGCTTTCCCGACCGGCCTGTGTGCTGGCAGAGGAGGTTGCAGAGATCCTTTTTCATATGCAGGAATCCGCGAGCTGCCCCTATCTTCTGGGAAGGTATTATCACAATTTTATCCGCATCCGTCCGGATGATATCATTTATATTGAGAAGGACAAGCATGGATGCCTGATCCATGCGAGAGAGGAACTGCGCCGTCCGCCTTTCGACAGAAAGATTATGACGCGGGAAAAGCTGTGCGATCTGTATTCTATGTTGTGTTCTCATGGTTTTGCATGGCCTCATGACAGCTATCTTATCAATCTGAAATATCTGACTCATATCTATGGAAACTGCGAAATTACACTGGCCGATGAGACCGTTTTGTCAATTTCACGTTCCAAATCAAGAGAGTTTATGGAGAAAGTGCTGAGATATGAAGCATTAATATCAGAAATTTTCATAAAAAATGAGGGAAAATCTTCCTATTCTTCGTGAAATGTGTTACAATATAATAGAGAAATGATGTATTGTTTTATGGCGGGAACGGCTTGGTGATAGATATGGGGACATCAATGTTGAAACTGGCCGGAATATATCCATGTGCCGGAGACGGACCCCCGCGGAAAGGTATGGGATGTATGGAAAAAATGAAAGTGAAGCAGAGAGAGAGGAGAATACTGTCCTGGCTGCTTGCCCTGGCAATGGTGCTGACAGGCATAACGATGCCGGATACGGCACGCAGGGCGCAGGCGGCAGTCTCCTACGATCTGACGGTAAAGAGCGGGTATAGTGATTCTTCGGTGACGATGGCAATAAATAAGTATAACCAACAGACCACCGAGTATATTGGAGATGTACTTTTTGATGTGCCGAATGTGGCAGCAGATAAGACGGCACTTACAGCCAACGGTATCACATCTATGGAGGTGGTACTAACGGTGAAGAGCTTCACACCGGATACAGGGGCAAGTAATAAGCCGAGTGTGATGCTGTATGCGCAGCCGGGCGAGGATGGAGGCTGGGAATGGAACCAGTCTGATGCCCTGCAGCTGTCATCAGGAACAGAGCTTACATTAAAGTATGATTTTGGCGGCATGAACTGGAACAGCGGCACGAAGATGGGCAATCTGGGCCTTCGTTTTGCCAACTGTGCGGACGGCAGCACGGTATCCTTTCAGATTTCATCCGCACGCCTGGTCGCTGAGGGAATCACGGAGGGAGGCGGAGAATCCGGCGGGGAGAGCTCCGAGGATGTCTATGCCGAAGTGAAGAAGAAAAGCGGCGATAGCAATTGGGCCGAGTTTAACTACTCTGTGACGAATAACACCCAGCAGCCAATCAGCGGTATACAGATCAAGGTACCTGTGAGCGGCAATGTCAATGGTCTGCAGGCGTGGGGATGTACGGCAGTATATAAGAACGGCAATATTATCATCAGCCATACCGCTGTTCTGCCTGCGGGATCTACCTATAGCTGCATCGGGAAAGAAGACATCAAATTCGGTTTTGCTGGTGGGGGATCCCTCGGGACGCCAACAGTAGAATTTGTTTATGGCACTGATGGCGGCGGGACATCCTCCAGCGAGCTTGCCTATCCTCTGACGGGAGAGAAGAAGGATCTGGCAATGAAGGATACGCCGGTCGGCAAGCATGGCAAGCTGAGCCTGCAGAAGGCAGACGGCTATAGTACGCCGGTCATCGTAGATGAAAATGGCCGTCCGTTTCAGCTTCGCGGCGCCAGTACACACGGGATTCAGTGGAATGAAATGCATCCCTATGTCAATAAGGATTCCTTCCAGTCCCTGCGCGATGAATGGGGCGTCAATATGGTGCGCCTGGCATGTTATGTCACACAGGGGGGATATACGGCGGGAGCACAGGCTTCCATGGACGAGACGATCCAGAGGGGTGTGAAGGCGGCGACAGAGCTCGGAATGTATGTCCTTGTGGATTGGCATATCCATGAGGAAAATCCCCATACGACAAAGGCGCAGTCGAAAGCGTTTTTTACGAAGTATGCTACAATGTATAAGGATTATGACAATGTGCTCTTTGAGATCTGTAATGAGCCGACAGGTGTACAGTGGTATACGGGAGGCGGTAACGATCTGTATACATATTGTAAGGAAATTGCGGGTGTAATACGTGACTGCGGCAGTGAGGCGCTGATCGTATGTGGAACAAATACATGGTCGCAGGATGTAGATGATGTGGTGAAGAAGCCTTTGAAGAATGACGGCTTTGAAAATATTTTATATACCTTTCATTTTTATTCCGGTTCGCATTATAATGATAAAATGGAGAAGGTGAGAACGGCGATCAAGGATGGCACACCGATTTTCGTGACGGAATTTGGTATCTGTGACGCATCAGGAAATGGAGGCTACGATACGGCAAATGCAGATGCGTGGATTTCGCTCTGTGACGAGAATAATATCAGTTATGCCTGCTGGAGCCTGTGTAATAAGAATGAATCGGCATCCTATTTACTTCCTTCCTGCAGCAGTACGACGGGCGGCTGGCTCGAGAAAGATCTGTCAACGACAGGCCTGTGGCTTGTCAATACATACCGCGCCCATCAGGAAAAGGAAGAGGAGAAGGAGCAGGAAAGTATTGGCGGAATCAAGGGGATTACCCTGGACAAAAATGAGCTGGCGCTTACGACAAACGGATCTCTCAAGGAGGCAGACCTGAAAGCGACAGTAGAGATGGAGGATGGAGCTGCCTATACCGGCAGTGTGAGCTGGAAGACCTCTGATGCGAGTGTTTCCGGTGGTACCGTGAAGGCAAAGGGAAGCGGTGAGGCAGTCATTACGGCGAAGGCAGGAACATTCACTGCAGAATGTACTGTAACTGTTACTACAGCAGTAGAAGGGATTGGGCTCAGTTACACAAAGCTTTCTCTGGAGGGGGGAGCTACGAAGAAGCTGACGGCTGTATTTACACCGAGCCGGCCGACCAATCAGAATCTCAAATGGACATCAAGCAATGAGAAGGTTGCAACGGTAGATGAGAATGGAAATGTATTTGCGGCAGGCAAGGGTGTTGCGATTATTACGGTGACGACAGAAGAGGGCGGTTTTAAAGCGACTTGCAGCGTAACGGTGAGTTCCTCAACTTCTGTGACGGGCGTTACGCTGGATAAGACATCGGCAGAGCTTTTTGTCGGAGATGAGATGACGTTATCCGCAGACGTTCAGCCGGAGGATGCGGATGACAAGACTGTCATATGGAAATCCTCTGACAGCACGGTTGCTTCCGTGAAAGACGGCGTTGTCACGGCGAAGAAGGCGGGAGAGGCAACTATTACCGTAACGACGACAGTGAATAACAGAACGGCCAAATGTAATGTGAAGGTTGTCAGGAAGAAGTATGAGACTCCGGCGTACGTGTCACTTGTTCTGAAGGAGAGAACAAAAGATGCTCTGACAGTGCAGATTGATGGAACAACAATAGACGGAGCAGTGATAGAATATCAGTTGAATGATGGTGCATGGCAGACAGAGACGACGTTCCGTGATTTATCTGCGGCAACATGTTATCAGCTGCGGGCGCGCTATCAGGAGAATGAAACATACGAGGCGAGTGATGTATTTGCCGAGGAAAGTTTTTATACGGCGGCAGCCAATCCCTACGAGATTGATCTGAGTCGTTTGGATGAGAAGGGATACAGAGAACTGCTTGTGTGGGAGATCAAGGGTGATCTGCTTCCGACAGTCCGTTACGATGAGGAGGAGAGGACGCTGGAACTGTTAAAGGACAGCGAGAATTATACGATTACAGGAAGCGCTCCTGATATTACGGTGATCGTACAGGAGGGCGAAGGAAATATCACATTGAAGGACAGTGAATTCTCTTCCCTTGATGTGACAAACGCTGGAGAATTGACAGTGACGGTTGAGGGAAAGAATACAATCTGTTCTGTGACGGAGAATGTGGAGGCAGTCCAGATGGGTGCGGATACCGCACTCACCCTGACAGGAGACGGATGCCTGAAGGCAGAGGGAAATCATGCGGCAGGAATCGGCTCACAGGGGACCCTGACCATCGAGGATGGTGAATATGCTATTACAGCGGGGACAGGAGCCTCTGCGATTGAGGCAGATAACGTGAAGCTTTTGGGCGGTGTGCTTGATGTCAATGTATCACCGGAGGCTGTCGCATTACTGCCGGCGATCAAGGTACCGGAGAATGGTTCGATTGTGCTGGATCATACCGCGGTGACATCGAATGCGGAGCAAATATATTCCAAGGATCCGGTGGATGTGAACGGAGAGAGTCTGACATTTGTCAAGATAACTTATAAAGATAGCGCTACGGGAGCGATCCTGTTTGCATCGGAGTTGAGAAAGGGTGCAGAGCTTGTGCTTCGTTCGATTGAGGAGACGCCGGGTTACCGGAAGGTATGGACAGACGGAGAAAAGACATATCAGCCGGGAGAGAGAATTGCCTCTGTGCAGGAGGATATGACATTTTGGGTTGAAGTGGAAGAGATCAAGGCGGAATCACTCTCGTTGGAGTATCAGGGAGAGATGTTGACAGGGGAAGATGTGATTACCCTTGATATGACAAAGGGTGGTACGGCAGCGTTAAAATCTGTTGTTACTCCTTCCAATGCGCTTCATCAGCTGGTAGAGTGGAGCTCTTCCGATAGTAAAGTGGCGACAGTGTCAGATGGTATCGTGACACCGATTAAGACCGGGACAGCAGTGATCACTGCAGTCTTGGTGGCAGATGAGACGATTCGGGTTTCCGTAGAGGTAAAAGTGGTGGAGACAGTGCAGCCGACACCGATTCCGACGACAAGCGCTGACGTAGTGGAATCAGCAGAGCCGACACCGAGTACAGATGTGACGGAAACACCGGAGCCGACACCGAGTGGAGATGTGAGTGAAACACCAGAACCGACACCGAGTGGAGATGTGACGGGAACACCGGAGCCGACGACAAGCGCAGATGTGACGGAAACACCGGAGCCGACATCGAGTGGAGATGTGACGGAAACACCG
>CAYYGS010000145.1:0-6867 GCA_964471335.1 uncultured Jutongia sp. | reverse complement strand
CCTTCCCAGAGCAGGAGAGAAGGATTATTTAACAGGCGTTCCGCCAGGGCAAGAGCAATATTCCGGACGGAGGCCGGCAGATTTTGGATATTGTTATAGGCCTGATTCAGATCAAAATAGGAACCGGTAAAGAGCAGATCGATCGGACGCTCTTCATAGGGCATCAGATTTTGAAGTACACTGCCAGACAGGGGAAGGAAGCCCACTGTGCCGATGTTCGGATAGTTTTCACGGATATATTGGGCATAAAATCCATCGCAGGAGAACACAGTTGTCCTGGCACCTAATGTACACAGCCGTCCGTGATGGTATACGGGATTGTCATAGAGAACAGTGATCTGCTTGCCTTGCGGAGGCAGTGCGGTCTCGATCTGATTGCCGGACATAGCATTGCATGTCAGTACAATATCAGGAAGGATTTGTTCCATAACGGCCCAAATATCTTCGATACCGGTTAATTCTTCCGTATCCAGCATATAGGTTTTATGTCCCATTTTCTGTAGAATCGTATTCCATTCTTCTACGTATTTTTTCATCGCTCCATATTGGGAGCGGCTTTTAATCAGTAATATTTTTTTCATACATACCTCCATTTGTACGCGTTCTACAGATAGCTGTCGGCGATCTTAAATATCGTATTTAAAGCAAGCGGATAAGTGAAATTTTGTGTCATCTTTTTATAGCCGTTTTGTGCAATCTTTTTCCGGGCATCATCACGCGGCAGAAAAAATGCTGCCTTATCGAGCATTTCTTCACGGCTCCAAAATGGAATAAAATCGATGTCGGGTGTAAAATATTCCAAAAGCTCTTCCTGTGGATTACTAAAAAGCAGGCCGCGTGCTCCGAGAATATCCATACATCGCATGGGGATTCCTGATTCAATGCTCCGGATGGTAAGGTTAAGGTTTAGGGCAGAGCTTCGGAAAACAAGCGGCATCTGTGACTGATACTCTATGATTCCCCTGTTTTCGATTCCGGTGTCCTTCCATTGACTGTTGCTGTACAGGATCACAGGGTGATTCTGTCCCAGTGAGGATAACACAGATTTTCGTTCCAGCGCTGCAACATATTTCTTTAAAAAGGAATTCAGAAACATTTCACGGTACGTCATATCGTAGCCATTGTCTATGTCTATGGAAACATATTTTTTGACTTCCTCCAATGTGGTCTCCTCTAACAGACTTTCCAACAGGCTTTCTCCGTAAACCGATGCCTGTGCCCGGCAGATCCCCTCCAGATATCCTTTGAGCTGCGGGGGTAGGTAGCCGATCTGTCCAAAGAAGTTATTCTCATACAGTGAGCCAACAAACGAGACGGAACGTGGCAGCTCCGACAGCCAGGGAGCCCTTTTCGGAACGGGCATACAGAGTGAGTCCAGTCTGGTGGTGTTGGCCGCCAGAGGGAGATGAAAGACGTTTACATTGCCGCTGCTTTGCAGTCTCTCCGTCTGTTTCCGGTCAAAACAGAAAATCAGATTGCAGCTGTTATGACGTGTCTCAGAATACAACGTAGTGTGTGGACAGTCATAGATCCAGGAGATATATAATATGTCCCTCTCCTGACATGCCCGTGAGAGGAAGGGAAAGTAGTTAAAACTCATGCAGATCTGAAAGGGATTGTCACGATTCATTTCCTCCAGTACCTCAGAGATGCTGTCATCCTCATCATAGCTGCTAAATGGATGGGAAAATTCCTGCACCTCCAGGTCGCTGCGTTCCAGCAGGCCCTGCGTCAAATCAGGCTGGCTTGCGCTTCCCCAATCGTATAGTAATATTCTTTTCTTGTGGTTGGCCATATTCTCATCCTTTCAAATATGCCAGCTATGCTGGCGGTAATATTTGTTGTTCCAGAGCTTCCAGCAGCTCTCTGGTTTCAATGTTTCTGCCGGCTTTTGGAAAGAAGGTGTATTCAACGTGCAGCTGCTGGGCGGTCAGAGCCTCCTGTATTGTCTGTGTAGACGGGCAGGGGACAAAGATCCAAAGAACCTGCTCCGGATAGCTCTCTGTCAACTCTTGTGACAGACTGTTATCAGGATTGTCCTGTGACGTGACAAGGACCGCCTGCATGTTCAGGGCGTCGTTTTTGCCATGGAATAGCGCATGGATGGTTTTTATTAATGCATCATTGTCCCATTCTTCTACCTGGAATATGACGGATAATTTCTGTCGAAAGGCATACCACGGATGATGTGAGGTATTAGGTCGCAGCTTTACACCCCGGCAGACGGCTTTCATTTTGACTGCCATGTCCCATAGAGCAAGATCACTGTCGTATTCTCTGGCAAAGGTCTGGCATTGCTCCGGGTGTTCCACCACAAAGCCCTGTGCTTCGATTTGTGTCAGGAGACGGAGCAGCTCCTCATGATCTCCCGTGTCATACAGATAGCCGTTGACACCGGGCCGGATGAGTTCCGGTATGCCATTTACTTTTGTGGAGAGGACAGGCAGTCCGTGGCTGAGCGCCTCGATGACGGTGAGCGGGAAACCTTCATAGAAGGAGGACAGAATCAATGCGTCAGCATCTTCTGCATATTCCCATGGCTGTTCCTGCCAGCCCAGAAAACGGACGCGCTGTGAGAGCCCGGCTTGCTCGCAGAGGGACTGCAGATGTTTCCGTTCTTCTCCATCTCCTACAAGAAGGAGATGCCAGGAGGGAAGTTTGGTCAGCGTCTGCAGGAGAAAGGGGATATTTTTCTCCTGAGAGAGCCGGCCGACGAAAAGAAGGGTGCGGTGCAGTCCGGTTTTTGGATTATGGGAGTCATTTCCCTCTGTCTGTGTGATTTCAACCGGATTGTGGAGGCGGTAGATACAGGCTCGTGGATCCTGCTTTCTGATTGCCTTCTGGATATCGTCGCTGATCGCAAAGTGGGCGTCAGCCGTCAGCAGTTCCGGCCATCCCCCGAATCCTTTTCGGGCATACGCTTCCACATCAGTATGAAGCCAGGAAATTACAGGGATGCGAAGTCCTTTTGTGGCAAAGACCTCTTTGGCAAGGACATTCATGTAGGGCCAGGCAGCAGCAAGGACAAGTTCCGGTACTTCGCCGGTCTCATCTAAAAGAGCAGAGTATACCTGACAGAATTCAACAATGGTATGACCGCCCTTTCCCTCTGTCAGGGGGTAGAATGCGACATCTTCATCCAGCCAGCGATACCCCTCCCAGGCCATCTGAACGACACGGAACTGCATACCGAGGGGCGTCAGCTTATCGATCATCATTCGTATAATATTTTCCGGGCCGCCCCGTTCGGCGACGGCAATCAAAATATCGACTTTCATATGCTATGTATTCCTTTTCAGCGGTGTTTACAGTTTGTTACTGCTCTGAAAGCAGCTTACAGTAGGCGTAAGCCAATTTGTCGATTTTTGCACGGTTCAGGTCGGCATCGACAATTTTTAAGAGCTCCTGCTGCAGTTGAGGCAGTTTGTGCAGGTAGGGATTGTTCCGATAGGAAGGGAAAAGCTCCCTGACATTCTGCTGCATAGTATAGATGATATCGTAGGGAATCTCGCGGAACCTGACGAAGAGGATCCGGATGGAATTGATGAAATATAATTTCAAAAAGGAGAATTCAATTTCATCATGATACTGCTCAAATAATCCGCGCCGCTTGCATTCCTCTACCTTCATCAGTTCAATGACCAGTCTGTCCAGATGATGCATTGCATCCTGCTGCATAATCGTAGAATCCTGATGAATAATATAGTGGTAGTACGGTTTGTTTATAACGTAAAGTGAGTTTATGGTAAAGTTTAAAAAGGCACTCCAGTAATTATCTTCATAGCGGATCTGTTCCGGGAAAAAAAGTTCGTGATCAAATAAAAGTTCGCTTCGGTAGATTTTACACCAGATTCCGCCGGGAAGTCCCTGCTCCAGTAGTTTTTTTCTCTCTTCTGCCGTCTGTATGGTAATGCATTTTTCTCCACGGGAAAAGGATGTCTCCTGAAATTGAATGGCTCCTTCCTCATTTTCCCGAACGAAGAGACAACCGACAACATCACAGTCATATTTCTCTGCCGGTTCCCAGAGCATTTCATACATTTCCTCTGACACATAATCATCGGAATCTACGAAGCCTATATATTTGCCGGATGCATACTCTAATCCGATATTGCGCGCAGTACCCTGCTGGCCGTTTTCCGAACAGGAAATGACCATTATTGAATCCGGATAGCGTGATTCCCATGCGGATAGCTTTTGCAGGGTGGAATCCGTGGAGGCGTCATCTACCAAGATTAGTTCCAGGGAATTTATGCCGATCGTCTGAGAAACCAGCGAATCAAGGCAGCGGTCGATGTATTTTTCTACGTTATAGCATGGTATAATAATGCTGATCTTTTTCATGATGCAGATCTCCTTTTCATGATGGATAGGATTAGGGTGTCAAAAGTCCCTTTTGACACTCTAATCCTGATAGAAAATTGCGGCGTCCGTCGGATGGTTTTGGCATGGAAGGGTCATTTGGGATGTCTTCTTTTTTCCAGTCTTTGGTACATCCGTTCATAGCGCCGGTAGATTGCATAGGCCTCCTGCATGTTTTCCTGCTGATAAAAGTCCTGATCTCTCCAGGGCTTTTGTGAAGTGCAGTAATGGAGGATGGCGGCTTTGGAAATGATTTGATTCGTGATATCATAGCCGGGGGTATCTCCCGTCAGTTGCTGCAGTTCTTTGTAGCGGATCAGGGAGGAAAGATCTGTCCCATCGCTTTGTCTTGAAAGGAAAGGGACACAGGGGCAATCATATCTCTCCCAGGGAAGATATTCCATATGTTGATAATAAAAGCGGTTCAGAGCATCCTGGTCCACAAGTTCATAGAGGCTGGAATTCTTTTCGATATCCTCAATCAGGGCATCGGCCACATGATGATGCCTGATCCATTCCAGATCCATCAGGAGCATTCCGGCGTTAAAATAGCCATAGCCTTCCGGTATTCCTAATACCTCGCGGTGATGGTCGATATTTCCCTGAAGGTCATTATTGATATCATAGCAGGCGTATAACGGCTGATCGGTCTTTTCTGTAAAAAGCTCTGACAGGTTCTGGTTGACGATCATGTCAACGTCCAGATACAGGACTTTCTTTATGTAGGTGGGTAAAAGCCGCATGCCTAAAATACGGAAGAAGGTAGCAACAGAAAATCGTCCGAAGGGTTTGAGTGAGCCGAGACGTTCCTGTGTGATTTCAATCAGATGCACCTGTTTGTCTGTCCATGCGGAACACAACGCCTCGATGGCTGTGCTGTCCTCTGGCGTGAACCCCATCTGCAGCAGCCAGACATCGACTTTCTGCTTTCTGTGGTTGTGGAAGAGGGAGGTCAAAAATACCATTGTAGGATAAAAATAATTCCGGTCTGCGGCGATCATCACGGTGATTTCGGGCAGGCTCTGTGATGCCTGGCTTTCCGGTTCAGACATGGTTTGTCTGTGTTTTCTGACAGCAGCCAGGATGCTGCTCTGATAGTTCTGGCAGGCGTGTGCCAGCGTTTCTTCCGTGATGTCGCAAGAGAGCAGGGAAAATAATTCCTTTTGATAATTGTGCAGATAATCTTCGCTGGCGGCGAGGAGATAGGGATTGTTCATGATCTCCGGAAACAATTCCTTTGTTTTTTGAATGCTGTCGCAAATAATCTTCTGGTCGGGATGCGTGTCATGGATAAAGGCATAATGGAGGATGCTGACATAGTAATCCCTGCCAAAGATCAGCTCGATTTCTTTTTCATATTTTTCCCATAAATTTCTCTGACGGCATTCTTCCAGAAATAAGAGAAGAATCGTCCTGTCCTCAAACCATTTTTTCAGATTCATACCACCCATTGTGCTCGTGGAATTTTGAAAATAATGGTAATATTCTGCCTGCATCAGGGTGAATTTTTCAACATAAAATGCCGTCATATCAGAAAAATATAAATCTTCAAAGGCGTATTTTTCGCCGAAGCGGAGAGTATTTTCCTGAATAAAATCTCTGCGGTAGAGTTTGGAGCAGACATTGACATTGCCAAAGGCTCCCATTCCGCATGCCAACAATTGGCGTCTCTGTTTCTCTGTACTGATTTGGATTGTCTGGTCGTGATCTGCCGTTGCAAAACGTCCTCGTGCTTTCTTTTGCTCGGATTCTGTATAGCAGATTCCCGTGCTGACAAAATCACTTTGTGTATCTTCGGCCACCTGTATCATTTCTTCGAACATCTGTGGTAAAATCCAGTCATCGGCATCCACAAAGCCGATATATTTTCCCGTGGCGCGTTCGATTCCCAGATTGCGCGCCCTGCCCTGTCTCTGGTTGACAGGACAGGCAATTACTACGACGGAGTCCGGGTATTGTCTTTCTATCTCGCGCAGACAGTGCAGTGTTCCGTCTGTGGAGGCATCATCAATGCAGATCAGTTCGATCTGCTCCGTGCCTAATGTCTGGTTGAGAATAGAATTCAGACAGCGCATGATATATTTTTCTGCGTTAAAGCAGGGAATAATTACACTAAGTTTTTTTTCGTTTTTTTCCATATTATCCTCATTTCTGCAAGGAAAACGAAGTTTCCCTTTGCTTTGTTGCGCATGGAAATTTTCTGGTTCACCCAAGGCGGCTTCCGTCAAATATGTCACAGCCTGTGTGTCATCTAAGGATATCGTAACATAATTTAAAAACTCTGACAATATCGTTCCCTATCTAAATACCAGGATAAGCGCATCCATTCTCCTGCCCCCTGTTTCATGAGTTATTGTAGGATAATCCCTTCTTATCCGTCATAGGTGGTGATTCTTCTATTGCGCCGCGTATCCTGTCCGCTTCTGTAATATTTCAAGGGTGACCGAAAACTCCATGTTGATTTTGTCTGCGCGCCCTACGCCTTTGGGAATGTCTAAATGCCTT
>CAYYGS010000144.1:0-6873 GCA_964471335.1 uncultured Jutongia sp. | reverse complement strand
TTTGTTACTTATGGGGTGTAGCAAAAACTATATAATGTATTGGGGTTTACGATGACTAGTATAGCAGGGCTTTTCAATAAAGTGTGCATAAACTTAACAAAAATTAAATTAAATTTTTGTGCAAATTTTTATTTTACAAAAAAACAGCCCTCATTTTGCCTAAAAAACAGGCAAAACCGGGCTATTTTTTGTAATTCTTTTCCAAGTAAGGGAATTATTCTTCCGATTCCGCATCTTCTTCCTGTTCAGAAGCCGGCTCATCCCCTTTATCAAATAACGCCTCAAACTCTTCTCTGGTGATTCTTTCCTTCTCGATCAACAACTCTGACGAACGATGCAGGACATCCATATGCTCCTGTAGAATCTTCTTAGCCTTGTCATAGCAGTCCTTAATAATGTCTCTGACTTCCTGATCAATCTCTTTGGCTGTCTCATCACTATATAACCGGCTAGTGTGCCCCAGATCGTTTCCAATAAATACCTCATCTGCATCAGCATAGTTAATCATACCGATGCTGTCTGAGAATCCGTATTTTGTCACCATATCGCGAGCCGTCGCCGTCGCCTGCTTGATATCCTGCGACGCCCCCGTCGTGATATCATCAAAGATCAGCGACTCCGCAATCCTGCCACCCAGGCTCACCATAATATCCTGAAGCATATGACCGCGCGTCAAATGCATCTCATCCTTTTCCGGCAGCGGCATCGTGTAGCCTGCAGCCCCCGGCCCCGTAGGAATGACAGAGACCATATGAACCGGGCCCACATCCGGCAGGACATGAAACAATATCGCATGCCCTGATTCATGATACGCTGTGATCTTCTTATCCTTCTCTGAGATGATTCTGCTCTTCTTCTCCGTACCGATCCCCACCTTGATAAAGGAGCGGTCCACGTCTGCCTGTGTGATACACTTATTCCCCGCTCTGGCACAGGCGATGGCAGATTCATTCATCAAATTCTCCAGATCCGCACCCGTGAAGCCAACTGTCGTCTGGGCAATGCGGTGCAGATCCACATCATCGCTCAGAGGCTTTCCCTTCACGTGTACCGCCAGAATTTCTTCTCGTCCCTTCACATCCGGACGTCCAACCGTCACACGCCGGTCAAAGCGTCCCGGCCGCAGGATCGCAGGATCCAGAATATCCACACGGTTTGTGGCTGCCATCACGATAATCCCCTCGTTGACACCGAAACCATCCATTTCAACCAACATCTGATTCAATGTCTGCTCGCGCTCATCATGGCCGCCCCCCAGACCGGTTCCCCTCTTTCTGGCAACGGCATCGATCTCATCGATGAATACAATACATGGCGCATTTTTCTTTGCCTCCGCGAACATATCCCTCACACGTGAGGCGCCGACACCGACAAACATCTCTACGAAGTCCGAACCGGACAAACTGAAAAAGGGAACGCCCGCTTCTCCCGCCACCGCCTTAGCCAGCAGCGTCTTACCTGTTCCCGGCGGGCCTACAAGAATGATTCCCTTGGGAATCCTCGCGCCGATCTCCGTATATTTCGCCGGATCCTGAAGGAAATCTACAATCTCCTCCAACTCTTCCTTCTCTTCCTTTAATCCTGCGACATCTTTAAACTTCTTGCCCTTCGGATCATCTGGATCGATGCGCTGCGCGCGGCTCTTTCCAAAATTCATCATCCTGGCATTGCTGGTACCCTGTCCCGCCGTCTGCGCAGACAAAAAGGAAAAAAGGAAAAATATCGCAACCAGTCCTAATGCATAGGGCAAAAGCGTCGTAATAATCCAGGATGGCTTCTGAATATCTTTCAGCTCATAATCCTCCACCGTCTCATTATTACGCAGCAGCTGCTCCACTTCCTTGACATCCGATACATAAAAATGACGGGTGGAATTATTCTTTAACACCACAGTGACCTCTCCGGTAGGCACCTCCTCATTTGGTGCAATTTCTACCGAAGCGACCTCACCCGCTTCCAGCTGTTTTTCAAAATCTGCAAAATTGTAAGCGCTCTGCGAGGCAGTGGACATCGTTCCGGATATATAAACCGCCGCCACAATAATCACCAGAATCAGCACATAAAAGCTAATCCCTGTTGTCATCTGTTTCTTCATGGAAAATCTCCTTTATTTTCTTACTCCTCACTCAATTCTAAAACACCGATATAGGGCAGATTGCGATATTTCTGCGCATAATCCATTCCATATCCTACTACAAATTCATCAGGAATGACAAATCCGACATAATCTGCCTCCATCGCCGTTTCTCTTCGCTCCGGCTTATCTAACAAAGTACAGAATTTCAGACTGGCCGGCTCTCTCTGCAGCAGATTCTCCTTTAAGAGGGAAAGAGTATTTCCCGTATCTACAATATCCTCCACAACGAGACATTCCTTTCCTTCGATTGATTCATCAATATCCTTTTTAATATCCAGATTCCCGCTGCTCTCCGTATCATTACCATAGCTGGATACTGTCATAAAATCAAGAGTAATCGGCACCATCAGCTGTTTCGTCAATTCACAGCAAAAGAATACGCTCCCCTTCAGAATACAAATCAAATGAAGCGTTTTCCCCTTATAATCACGGTTGATCTGCTCTGCCAGTTCCTCAACCCTCTTTTTGACAGCTACCTCTGAATATAACACCCGTATTGTCTCTTTCATCTGAATCTCCTCTTCGGCTTTCCTCATCGCATAAAGTATAGTTTTCGTATCCTCTGTTACATACACACCGGCACTGACACGTCCCAACTCAGGAATCCATATCACATGATGTCCCGATGCCAGAACCCAAAGCTCCCTGCGCCTTTCCCTCACCACATGCCGGTCTATCAGATAACGGCTTACCTTCTTCCGTCGGCCGGACTCATCCATCAGAAAATAATCCCCCTCCTGCGGATGCCGAAAGACAGGCATTATATTTATTTTATCATAATCGAAGCATTTCGTACAGTTATTTTTCGGCAGTTTTCCATTATTTTCTTCTAAAATATTACTTAATGGCATGATTTTTAAACAAATTCTCTCTGCCTCTCCCAGGGAATTCCCTAAAAATATCTCCTGCATATGGCCCTGTAGAATCCTATCCAGAGAAATATGATCTGACGCAGAATAATCAGCTATAACGCCGGCACAGGTACAATCCGGCATCACGATGTCCCCCTCTGTGTGCGTCGTCTCCTTCTGTTCCATCAATTCCACCCATAAAAGCCCATAATCCTGTCCGGCTATCATGCCATAGGGCAGAGCAATCCTTCTCCCCGTGTCCGACTCTGCCAGCCGGCACAGGCTGTCCAGATGACGCTTCGTAAGATCGCGGCGGCTTCCGCAACACTCCTCCAGCATGCGGAAGGCAAGCTCCCGCCGTAACACGATCGGAAGCCCCAAAAATTCCTTGCAGCTTATCTCCCGTCGTCTCTTCCCGGAGTATTCCCGAACCAGTACAGAATAATACTTCTCTGATTGCGCCGCCACATAATCATACAGCTCCTGCATCTGCTCCGCCTGCTCTGCCAGATGCCTGACCGATGCTGATGAGATATTCTCCTGCATCCGCGGCAGAAGCTCCCTCCGGATGAGATTGCGCGAATATGTCGTATCCGCATTTGTGGAATCCTCCTGCCAATCTTGTCCCATCTCCCGCAACGAGCCTACGATCTCCTCCCTGCTCACCGGCAAAAGCGGCCGGATCACCCTTCCCCGCACCGGGCGCATGCCTCCCAATCCCCGCAGGCTGCTGCCCCGAAGCATACGAAAAAGAACGGTCTCTGCCTGATCATTCTCATGATGCGCCACAGCAATCTTTTGAAATCCGTTCTCTGTACAATATCCCTCCAGACACTCATAACGGTAGCTTCGCCCCGCGTCCTCCAAAGAGACCGACTGCTCCTGCGCCAGCTGCCGCACATTACCATGATATGCTGTAAACGGAAGGCCGCAGTCTGCGGCAAACGTGCGGCAAAATTGTTCATCACCGTCTGCCTCCTCACCCCGGATGCCATGATTCACATGAACCAGAGCAAGCGTCAGCTCCCACTCCTGCATCAGTTCCTGCAATACCCGCACTAGAAATACAGAATCCGCGCCGCCTGAGAATCCGACAACCACCCTGTCTCCCTTCTCTAATAAACTATATTCCTTACAGAATTCCCTTATCCTCTGTAAAATATGTCCGTTCATTCTTCTCTCCATTCACGCAAGGTGAACTTTATTCCCCTTTGCTTTTCTGCGCAAAACAAACAATCAGGCATGCGCACAAGTAATCAGTAATCCCTTATTCTGCTCAACGCTGCCAAATCCCTGCCGCAATCACACTCATATCATCCTGTGCCCTGCCGCCGCAGGCAGCGACCGCCTGATCCAATATCGCCTGCGCCAGCTCCTGCGGATTGATAATCCTCTCCTCCTGCAGCCACCTCTCCCACTCCTCTTCTCTTCCGAGGAATGCATCAGAAACACCATCTGTCATCATTATAACATAATCTCCCGACGATATCTGCGTTTTCTCCAAATAAGGCTCCGCCTCCCACATTACACCGATCGGAAGCGCCTGTCCCTCAATACTTTCCATGCAGTCTCCCCGCCGAAGCCATGTCGCAGCCGCCCCGTTTTTAATAAATTGGCAGCTGCCCTGATAGAGATCCAACACTACGACGTCTGCCGTAGCGAAATGCGCCTCCTCCTCTTCCGGCATATAGAGCGAATTGATCAGCTTGAGTGCTGACAGCTTAGAAAATCCAGCCTCCGTCATCTGTTCCAGCAGTTCAATCACCGTCTGACTCTCCTCCAGAGCGTCCTCGCCGCTCCCCATGCCGTCCGACAGCGCCAGCAAAAGCTCGCCTCCAGGCAGCGGCAGACAAGAAAAGGTATCCCCCGACACCTCTTCCCCTTCCTTCGCCGTACGCGCCACGCCCACCACTGCATAAAGGGGCGTATCCTCCTCAAAACTGATCTGTGCCCACTGCCTTGGAATCACGGAACGACTCTCTCTCGTTGGAATCAGGGGCCTGTCCGTCAGATCAGCAAGCACACTGGCTGCCTCCCGCGTCGTCACAAGCTTTCCCTTATAGGTACATGCCGTCATACAGATCTGCATGTGCCCCTCCCTGTCTTCATAGATTTCCAACTCATCCACTCTGACATGCATGCCTGCAAATTCCCTTTTTATACTAATCTCCAATTCCTGTGAGACCTCTCCGGATCTTTCGATCTCACCAGCCAGCTCCTCCATCAGCGTACCAACCTGCTCCATCTGTCCCGCCAGTATCTGACGGTTCTGCGCCAGCCTGTTCTGGAAGCCCATGATAGTACGTGCCATATTTAAGCCATGATTTGTCTCTGTCAGAAACCACTCCGGGTGGACACATTCCTCCATAAACTCTACCGGCATCTGCTCCAGCACCAAATTACCCTGTTCCTGTGCCATTACCAGCTGGCCAATACTGTCTGGCCGCCCCAGCGCAATATGTCCCATGCACTGTTCCCGATTTTCGCACCGCTCACAAACCTCCTGTGACATCTCCTGCATCAACAGCCTCACATCATGACGGCTGATCCCTGTCTTCTCCCGGCTCTGCTTCTCCAGCACGCGGGACAGCTGCCCAAAAGCATCAGAAAAGCCCCGCAGTTTATGCTGTACCGTCCTCTGAACCTGCTCCGCGGAAAGCGTGTCACGTACCCCCTCTGTCGGCAGACGGAGCTTGCGCATCCATTTGTCTGGCAAAAACAGAAAGACCACACTGTCGATCACCACGGATTTGAGAGTCCCGGCCGCCATCATCTGTCCCTCCAAAAGGACACCCAGCATCACTGACACCACGATATAGGCTGAAAGCATCCATACCTTCCCCTGTCGGCGCAGCATTCCACAGCAAATACCCAAAAGGCACAGCGTCCCGATCACGCTGCTCTCCTGCCCTGTGAGCACAAGCAGCGTCCCTCCCGCGGCGCCTGCCACCGCCCCAATCCCGGGGCCATACTGATATGCCATCAACGGCAGGAAAAAATACACCACCATTTCCGGCAGCGAAATATCTGCAATCATCACATTTGGCAAACCGTAGACGGCCATAATACCAATCACCAGAAGACTGATCAGCTGCTCATGACTCATCGTCTGCCCTCTCTTGTGATGCAGATAATATTTCTGTCCCTCATAAAGAATTCTGGTAAATGTCAGAACGAGAATGACCTCTGCTATCGCAAAGATAATATCCTTTGTCTGAAACGGTAACAATATATACTGCGCCGCCGACAAGACCGCCAGCGAAGCTGCCATCACAATGGCGCAGTGTCCCATCTTCACTGGCTGCTCCTTTATTCGAAGCAGATCGACTGCAACCACAACTGCCATCATTGCCGCCCCATACCGTATGACGGTCTCGACACGAAACGCTGACAAGATTCCCAGACACAAAGAAACTACCACGGGAAACGTCATACCCCCCTGGACAAAACCCGCGGCAAAATAAGCCGCTCCGATCGGATTCCGTTCAAAGAAAACAACTCGTCCAATCAAAAATGAAACTAACATTTGAAGCAATAATTTTTTTCTGATACGATTCATCACATATCCCCCTTTTTGATGTCAGTGGCAAAAAGTATAGGAAAGAAAATCTGCATTTTTTGTCAAAAACGCAGAGTAAAACAGAAAAAAATATCGACAAACAATATCATAAACTCGGTTCATACTGAAGCTGAAAATATATTTCAAAATTAGAAAAGGCTCCATACATAAATATGAAGCCTCATTTTTCATCTGGTTCAAAAATAATCTCATTTGGATAGACGAGCCCCAGACGCTCTCTGGCGATCTCCTCCATATACTCTTCTGTCTTTACATAAGATTGATAATCTTTTAACTCCGCCTTCTCCTCTTCCAGCCTTTTCTGC
>CAYYGS010000143.1:0-6979 GCA_964471335.1 uncultured Jutongia sp. | reverse complement strand
CATGAATTTGAAGGGACAGGCATGGGAACATCCCTGGTGGTCGGGACAGTATTTTCACAGCAGTGTCTGGGAACTTTATGATAATGCACTGGAGAGATATGCAGAGTATACGGCGTCGCTGGAAAATGTGCTGTCAGGAATGTTTCAAAGAATGACGTTATTAGAGAAGAGAAGAAGCCGTGCGGAGAATGTCAGGAATGCGCTGGAGGAATTGATTCCAAAGGCAGCAGAGGCGTTGGAGGACAGGAACTATCACAGCGGACTGCCGCCGGAGTGGAAATGAAGAGCACAGGAGAATCCACAGGTAAGGCATGCAGAAACACTTAATATAATTTGGAAAGGAAAGAAAATGGAGAGAGAAAACGCTTGGAAGACTTACAAGAAAAAAGAAAAAAAGGAATTGGAAAAGCTGAATCGGGATTATATGGATTTTCTGTCTGTGGGAAAGACAGAAAGGGAATGCACCACGGAGATTGTCCGTCAGGCAAAGCAGCAGGGATATCAGTCCCTGGAATCCGTGCTTAAGAAGAAAAAGCCGCTGCAGACGGGCGACCGTGTTTATGCGGTCTGCATGAATAAGGCGGTCGCATTATTCCAGATCGGAAAGAAGCCCCTGGAAGACGGGTTGAACATTCTGGGAGCCCATATTGATTCCCCACGGATGGACATCAAGCAGAATCCCCTGTACGAGACAGAGGAAATGGCATATCTGGATACCCATTATTACGGCGGCATCAAGAAATATCAGTGGGTGACAATTCCGCTTGCGATTCATGGTGTTGTGGTGAAGACGGACGGCACGACAGTACAGGTATCTGTCGGGGAGAAGGAGGATGATCCGGTCTTTTGTGTGACAGATCTGTTGATTCATCTGGCCGGAGTGCAAATGGAGAAAAAGGCGGCAAAGGCTGTCGAGGGCGAGAAGCTGGATGTACTGGTGGGCAGTATTCCGCTGAAGGATACCGAGAAAGATGCTGTAAAGGCTGGTGTTCTGGAGATCCTGAAGGAGCAGTACGGCATGGAGGAAGAGGACTTCATGTCTGCGGAGTTGGAGGTTGTACCTGCGGGACGCGCCCGTGAGATGGGATTTGACAAGAGCATGATTATGTCTTATGGTCAGGATGACCGTGTGTGTGCATATACCTCGCTGGCGGCTATGCTGGAGGCAGAGGAACTCGAAAAAACGGCGTGCTGCCTGCTGGTGGATAAGGAAGAAATTGGCAGTGTGGGTGCCACCGGCATGCAGTCTCGCTTTTTTGAAAATACGGTGGCAGAATTGTTGAATCTTCAGGGAAAGTATAACGAACTCAAATTAAAGCGTTGCCTGAGCAACAGTCGTATGCTTTCTTCTGATGTAAATGCGGCATATGATCCGCTTTTTGCCGATGCATTTGAGAAGCGCAGTGCTTCCTTTTTGGGACACGGCGTCGTCTTTTGTAAATTTACCGGAGCGCGCGGCAAGTCAGGTTCCAATGATGCGAATGCAGAATATCTGGGTGCCCTGCGCAAAATCATGGATGACCACAAGGTGAATTATCAAATGGCGGAACTTGGAAAGGTAGATATCGGCGGAGGCGGAACGATTGCATATATCCTGTCACTCTATGGTATGGAGGTGATTGATTGCGGTGTAGCTGTTCTGAATATGCATGCGCCATGGGAGGTTACAAGCAAAGCAGATGTTTATGAAGCATATAAATGCTACAAGGCATTTTTAAAGGATGCATAGTATACAATTGGAATAAGAGGGAGATCGAAATACACGAAATGTATTGATCTGCAGAGAAAGGAGAAATGACATATGCCATTTATTAATTCTAAGGTGACGGTGAAATTGACAGATGAGAAGAAGGATGCTATTAAAAGTGATTTGGGAAGGTCTGTTTCGGTTCTGGGAAAGACGGAAAATTACTTGATGGTAGGATTCGAGGACGAGTATGACCTGTATTTGGCAGGAGAAAAGCTGGATCTGGGAGCTTTTGTGTCTGTTCGGGTTTATGGGACGATTAATCCCGCATCAAGTCAGAAGATGACAGGAGAGATCTGCCGGATCCTGGAGGAACAGTTGGGGATACCCGGTTCGAATGTCTATGTGGCATACCAGGGAATTGCAAACTGGGGATGGGATGGAAGTAATTTTTAAAGAAAATAAGAGATAAAAGAACCCGTATTAAGAGGAACTCTTAATACGGGTTTTCTGGTATAATCAGTGCGGCAATAATGTATACCCAGAGACTTAAGCCGGCGGCAAATACCAGGATTGCCCAGACCAGTCGGACAACCGTTGGGTCGATTCCGAAGAATTCTCCGAGTCCTCCGCAGACACCAGCGATCATTTTTTCGTTCCGTGAACGGTATAATCTTCCGTTATTCATAATACTCCTCTTTTCTGCAAGGCGAACGAAGCTTGCCATGTAATTACTGATGTACCTGTATATTATTATCTTAATCCAAAGCGGCAGAGGATGCAAGTGTTTTTTGCTTTTGGAAAAGGTTACTATTATAGAGTGTATTTTTTCGAATGAGATTAATGATTTGATGAATGAGACGGTTTGTGTTATGATTCTTCATAGCGAAGGTGATTGGTTTAACGTAAAAAGCGTAAAAACAGAGTGTTTCATTACAATATAAGCCGATAAATGTGGCAGGAATGGAGATTATTATGGTTGTGGATTTAGCAGAGAGCAGAGAAAAGATTGATAAAATTGACCGGGAGATTACGCGTCTGTTTGAGGAGCGCATGGAGGTTGCAAGTGACGTGGCCGCCTATAAGCGAAGCACCGGGAAGAAGGTGTTTGATCCGGAACGGGAAAAACAGAAGCTTGAAACGCTGCGCGGATATGCAAAGAATGAATTTAATCAGACGGCGGTGGAGGATCTGTTCCGTCAGATTATGTCGATCAGCAGGAAATATCAGTATCAGCAATTGGGTCCTGTTGTGAATAATATTCCATTTCGTCAGGTGGACCGCCTGGATGTTGATCAGGATACGCGTATCGTTTATTTTGGTGAAAATGGCGCCTTTACGGAGCAGGCCATGTTGGAGTATTTCGGCGAAAATATAACATCTTTTCATAAAAATACCTTCCGTGATGTGATGAAGGCGGTAGCGGAAGGGGAAGCCAGATTTGGTGTGCTTCCGATAGAAAATACATCAACAGGAAGTATTAATGATATCTATGATCTGCTGGTAGAGTATGATATTACAATAGTGGCAGAGCATGTCATCAAGGTAGAGCAGGCATTACTCGGAAAGCCGGGAGCACGTATTGAAGAGATTCGTAAGGTCTATTCACATCCGCAGGGGCTGATGCAGTGTGCGAAATATCTGGACGAGCATCCGCAGATGGAGCAGGAGGAATATGCCAGCACGGCGGGCGCTGCGAATAAGGTGGCTTCAGAAAATGATATGTCCCAGGCGGCTATTGCCAGCACGAGGGCGGCAAAGGCCTTTGGTCTGGAAATACTACAGGAGTCTATTAATTTTGACAGTCAGAATTTTACTCGTTTTATTATTATTACGAACCAGAAGATCTTTCTCAGTAATGCCAATAAGATTAGTCTATCTTTTGAGTTAAAACACGAGGCAGGCTCTCTTTATAATATGCTGGCAAATTTTTATTATAATGATTTAAATATGACGAAGATTGAATCACGTCCAATCACTGGTCGCAGTTGGGAATACCGATTTTTTATTGATATTGAAGGTAATCTGCTGGAGTCAGGTGTGGGTAACGCAATGGCCACGATTGAAGAGTGCGCCAGCAAGCTGCAGATTTTGGGAAATTATGTGACGAGGTAGGGAAATAGCTGTGTTCTACGGCTCTTCGTGATAAATCAATAGTCAGGAAATGGGATGTGTGATGAAAAAGGGACAGATTGTAGAAGGATATGTGGAGCAGGTCGATTTCCCGAATAAGGGGATTGTCCGTGTCGAGGAACAGGGAGAACATGGCGAAAACCGGCAGCATTGCGTCGAGGTGAAGGGTGTTTTGCCGGGACAGACGATTCGCCTGTCGGTCAAGAAGGCCAGAAAGAATAAATGCCAGGGCATCCTGAGAGAGGTGCTGACTCCGTCTGCGTTGGAGACGGCCACGCCGGAGTGTCCGCATTTTGGCGCGTGCGGGGGATGTAGCTATCAGACACTTCCGTATTAGGAACAGCTGCGGCTGAAAAAGGAACAGGTGCTTCGCCTGATCCAGCCGGTCTGCGAGGGGATTTCGCCGTTTATTTATGACGGGATCATCGCGAGTCCCTCCCCGTGGGAATATCGCAACAAAATGGAATTTACCTTCGGAGACGAGGTGAAGGATGGGCCGTTGACGCTGGGGATGCATAAACGGGGAAGCTTTCATGATATCATTCATGTAAACGGCTGTCGTATCGTACATAAGGATTACCGTTTGATTTTGGACTGTGTCAGGGATTATTGTGCAGGGCAGCAGATGTCATTTTATAAAAGGAAAAGCCATGAGGGATTATTGCGTCATTTGTTGGTGCGCCGTGCACAGTCAACCGGGGAAGTACTGGTTGCATTGGTGACGTCTTCGCAATATCAGGAGGACGTCTTTGAGGGGCAGCTGAAAGAATTGTCATCAAAATTACGGGAACTGCCTTTGGAGGGAAGGCTGGCAGGATTTTTACATGTTGTGAACGATAGTCTGGGGGACGTGGTCAAAAGTGATAAAACACGTGTGATTGATGGCAAGGACTGGTTCACGGAGAAGATGCTGGGACTGCAGTTTCGAATCTCTCTCTTCTCCTTCTTCCAGACAAATACATTTGGTGCGGAACGACTTTATCAAAGAGTGCGGGAGTATGTCCTGAATATGGGACAGGAGACAGATGCACCTGGTCAGGACGCTTCCCTTGATTTACAGGGGAAAGTTGTTTTTGATTTGTATAGCGGTACGGGCACGATCGCACAGATGCTGGCGCCGGTAGCCGGCAGAGTGATAGGCGTGGAAATCGTGGAAGAAGCGGTGGAAGCGGCTCGCGAGAATGCAGTCCTCAATGGATTGGATAACTGTGAATTTATCGCGGGAGATGTTTTGAAGGTGCTGGATGAAATGACGGAAAAACCGGACTATATTATCCTGGATCCACCGAGGGACGGGATCCATCCGAAAGCTCTTCGAAAAATTGTGGCGTATGGGGTGGAGAAGATCGTATATATTTCGTGTAAGCCGACGAGCCTTGCGAGGGATCTGGTGATATTGCAGGAGGAAGGGTATCGTGTGGAGAGGATGAGTAATGTGGATTTATTTGCGAATGGGGTACATGTGGAGACTGTTTGTCTCTTGGGCAACAAAAACAGAAAGCCGGACGATTACCTGAAAGTCAATATTGATGTAGATAAGATACATGATATATTGGATAAGGAAAAAGCTGAAAAGGAAGCAAAGGAAAAATCACAATCTGAATAGAGTGATTTCAAAATAATAAAATACTATTTTCTTAAAGACCTATAATAGTTTGTTGATAGTTCTTTTTGATGAACATATCAAATACGACTTTTTATATCTACTACAGCCGGATATTAGATGTCGGACAAAACAAATGATTGCAAAATTGGATTAAATATAAGAGGAAAAGGGCACCGGAAGTGCGATGAATATTTGATTAGGATAAAAGAACATGGTTGTTTATGTCTTGGATATTCATTGATTTTAACAAATTGTTATGATGGAAATCAAGAATAACTGGGTTTTAAGAATTTGCTGAAATGAGTGAAAATCCTGCTATGTAGCTATGCTGGAAAGTAGTGATCTGACGAAAATCGCAGTACAGGAAGCCGAAAAAGTTCATTATGTAACATACTATGATCTGGAGTCAGGGCTTTACAAGATGAAAAGTACAGTGCGTACAGAGATATATGAGGATGTCATACGACTTTTTGGCTGTAATCTGCTGGAGATGTACCGGGCAGTAGATTTTCAGGTATTTGTCAAAAATGGACAGCCCTTGGAGAAAATGGAGACGGATTTTTTGCTCCGGGTGCTGAATCATATCAAGGTGTTCAAGGATGGTAGGCTGATGGTGATGTTCTTGGATGGGACGGAGATTGAATGTAGAGGAGAAAAATGAGTGGGAGTGAAATAAAGAATTTTTTTTGTGTGATGGTGTATAATATTGAATAATGCTAGAGCATTTGCTATAATAAATGCTATGAGGTGAAAAATAATGAAATTTGCAGAACTGGTGAAAAAAGTACATAATGAATTAGGATATAGTCAAGAGCAGTTGGCAAGAGTTTTAAATATTAGTTTTTCAACAGTAAACAGATGGGAAAATTTAAAAGTAAAGCCAAGTCGTATGGCTAGAGAAATTTTTATGAACTTTTGTATAACTCAGGGAATTGAGATTGAGGAGCAAGGAAAGAGAGGAGGGATGGCATGATTAACGTAAATTCTATTTTAGAGTATGGCGATATAGGTATAGATGAGGAATGGAATGATAGTAAAACAAAGGAAAAGAGCATGCACAGTATTCATGCATATCCAGCTAAATTTCCTGCTTTTATTGCTGCTAAAGCCTTTGATTTTGCTAAGGAAGAGGGAGTACATTTGGGCAGAGTTGCAGATATTTTCTGTGGTTGTGGTACGGTAGCTCTTGAGGCAAGGTTGCATGATTTAGATTTTTGGGGGTGTGATATTAATCCTGTTGCAACATTAATTGCAACAGCAAAAAGCAATAATTATAATATTAAAATAATGCAGAAACATTATACGCAAATCATTGATATTATTGATAAAATGCAGGATGGAATTTGCGATTATGAAAATGCTAATGAAAGGCTTCAATATTGGTTTACAAAAAATAGCTTTGAAACATTATATAAAATAAAATATGCTATTGATACTGAAATAAAAACGGGTAAATATAGAGAGGCTTTTTTGTGTATTTTTTCATCAATTTTGAAAGCTTCTTCACGGTGGTTAACCAAATCAATTAAACCGCAGGTTGATCCAGACAAAAA
>CAYYGS010000142.1:0-7009 GCA_964471335.1 uncultured Jutongia sp. | reverse complement strand
GGCTTAATGTTTTTAATGGGATTGTTTACCGGTTTTGAATCTGAAATATTAGGTGGTTATCTTCAAAATCATAGAAAATTTGTGATAAATAATTCACAAGATTTCTTCGTAGTATAGAAGATACATTTCCTTCAATCTTCAAATCACATCCAAACTTCATTGCAAGAAAATATGGCACAAGCAAAAAAGCATCATAAGTATCACTGCATAGCATGTTTTGATTTTCCTTTTTTACTGCTATCCACATGTTTTTTTCCTTAACTTTAGGTATATAATTACTTATCCCATCAATATCACAAACAAGTTTTGTCCATTTTCCGCTATTTTCAATTCTAATATTTGATAATGTAATCATATTAGCACCTCCCGAATCCACTTCTCCAGGGCCACCCTTTTATTCTCAATCACCTGATCTGAATATTCATAATCCTGATTAGAAATCCGAGCCAGTCTATCTAATTCCCATCCTAGAGATTCAAAATCAGAAATTCTATCACGTAATCTCAATTCTCCCAACAAGGACTCCAATCTTGTCATCATGCTCTTTCTACCACCTTCCACCCTGTTAAATACAAAAAATGACTTGTGAAACAAGATAGAAAGTACCGTTCCATGAAAGGAATCTGTAAATACAAAATCTGCATGTGCAAATAAATATATAAATTCTTCAATCCCATAGCAGGCATCTTGTTTTTTGTATGGTTCTGCCACATAGATCACATCTATCTTTTTCCCATATGTATCTCGTATTTTTTCTATATCAACATCTCCCAAAAAAAAGCATAGTAAATACCTCTCAGGAACTCCTTTGGAAGGCGGTTCCATGCACTTTTCCCAGCATTCCCTGCCAACAAGTAATACTGGATCAAAAAAACATTCTGCCTTTACTCCGGATATTTCCTGAATAAGAGAGATTGCCGATTTCTCCCTGACAGAAATGCTGCTCATCCCCCGAAAACCATTTCTATAACAATCATATAAAGAAGCATCAATCTCCTCCACGCCTATACTGGCCACAAATCCAATTCGTTTCTCCACCGGGGCAAAATCTAACCAGAAATGCGGTTCAATAAACTCCGGATTCCAAACCTGATCACTTCCTACCACGAAATAATCATAATCAAGGATTGCTTTACTCTGTGATATCTCCTCGTAGTGTTTCGCCATAATCTCTTTCACAGGAATATGCCTTTGTGACCATTTCCCAATCTTATGATATCTTTTCCATGCTTTTAAACCATATTGAATGCCCGAATTCTTAATCTTATCACTTATCTTAAGTGGCAGAACACGTTTTAACAATCTCCCGATTCTATACCGAGCCTCTACCGAGTCCTTCTTGTAAAAAAAACGAATCGTAGCAGTCTCCATGCCACAATTTTGTAATATCTTCTGTACGGAATAATTTTGCAATCGATTGCCATAATTCCCATATCCAAATAAAGTTACAATCCCGATCTTCATAAGACTCCTTTTCATCGCCAATACATCAGTTCAAAAATCTTATACTCCGCACCCTTTCCCAGAGAATATGCATATGCAGATGCAAAAATCGTATAAAATAAAATAACTGTAAGCCTTATCTCAAAATATCCGTGTTTATGTGCCTTTAATTTTTCCGTATGTGTTAATATCATCGGCACTAATAATATGGTAAACATATTGTAAAATGAGGACAATCGATAAACAAATATGGTGTGTTCGCTAAAGAAAATCATGATAAAAGCACAGGTAAACGTAATATTTATCATCAATCTTTCCAGATCATTCGGCTTTGTAATCAGATAACTTGCAACAACAAATAACAGGATCACCAACAGAATTCGAGGATCAAGCAAACTTGTGGCATACCCATATCGAGCATTGTTTACATATCTTGCAAACTTATTGTATATAAACCCCAATCTTGTGAATCTTAGAATCGTTAGAACAAACCGATCCATTCCAATCCAAACCACAAGAGCTGCCTCTATCGCTAAAATCGTAGTCATGATCTTAAAATCCAGTTTCAACCAAGGAAGAAAATACAAAAATATGCCGATCAATGCTTCCGGATGAAATACCATACTGACGGCTAATACTACTGCAAATTTCAACGGCTTTCTGTCAATAATATAGGGTATCGAAAGCATCAAAATCCCCATGGCTACTGCCGTTCTCGCTGCATGCATGTCAAATTGATAATAAAACGGCAGAAAAACCAAAACAGACAAGACAGGCATACACGAGTATCTCCGTATGGTGACGGCCACGCAACTGATACTGATCACATTCATCATTATAATTACCGTCTGTGCCGGGAGATGATACCGATTCACAATGTATGCCAAAATTGAATATCCAAGATTCATGTGAATCGTATTATTGAAAATATCGGAAACAGTTTTAATTGCTTGTCCTCTAAGCAGATAATTAAAATAATCCCCGGAACCATTTCCTCTGATTCCGGCAAATATTAATAATAAAAGCAACGCAAAATATGGCTTTGCCTTCGATTTTGGAATACCCGAAAAATGAAACTGTAAAAAAAAGATAACAATAATCGGTATAAAATATGGCCACATAACCTTAATTCCTCATTTCTGATATACTTGTAAATTATCAAAACCTCTGATTCCCAAATTCAACTGTCTGAGCCTTTCTTTTGCCGTCAAATCACTTAGCCTGGCAAACCGTAAAACAAAATACCACTTCATCAACCAATACATTTTCGGAAATGCACATTTAATCCAAGCCCCCTTATCAAAGAAATATTTCTCATTAAACCCCTGAAACCATGTTGAATCGTCCTTTAATGTATGAAGCAATATATAATCCGATGAATACACTCTGCATTTATTTCTGTACAGATCCGCTATAAACAGAGAATCTTCGCCGCAACCATAAATACAACCGCCGCCAAACAGTTCTGAAAAATGCATATTGTATTTTTTAATCGTCTCGCTTTTGCAGGCAATACTATAGGTCGCATATTTAAAGCTATTATAAAATTTCAGCCTGCCACTCCCATTTCCAACAAGACTATCTGCTTCCCCCGTCTTGGTACTTACTGTTCTGAAAAGGATTGCATCCGCATCAGGATACTTTTGAAATGCCCTGATAACCTCCTGATCATATCCATCCTGATATACAACATCATCGTCGGCAAAAAGGACAATGTCTGCTGTTGCATACATAAGTGCAACATTTCTATTAATGCCTACACCAACCGTATCCGTTGACACCATCAAGACATTATGGCCATCTATTGTTTCTTTCCGCGCACAATTTTTCCCACACTGGTTTGCAAAAATTGTGTCACATTGAAGATTCATTTTTTTATATAAGGATAAGTCCTCTTGGTTCATCGTTGCTACAAGCACCTGTAAATTCACCATGCAACCTCCCTGCAATAACTGCTATTCTTGGTCCTGATTTCGCTGCACATACCTTAGCTTTTTCCAAACTCCAAAAAAAAGATTTCTAACTGTATATACCACTGAGAGCGTCCGCGGACATCCCTCTGCCTCCCGGAAAAGCCGATAATGCCACTTCACTAATTCTGTATAGCTGTGGTTGCTAATAGAGCCTCTGCGCTTCCTGTATTTTGCCAGATTCCTATTCAACAAATAACAATCCGCTTTTTGAGATACCCGCAACCACATTGCATAATCATTGTTTTTTTTAATATCCTTAATCTGTACCAGGCCAATTTTCTCCGCATCATACATGACAGTCAGACAGCCTGGCCAACAATAGTTATACATTCCTGTTTTTGTTATCTTCCCCGGGCCTGTAACAGTCCTTCCAAGAGGATGCGAATGTTCATCTATCTCACCATAATTTGTATAGCTGAAAGCAATATTATGCTTTTTCATAAATTGCAACTGCTGTTTTAATTTCTCCGGATGCCACAGATCATCGCTGTCCAGAAAGGCAATCCACTTTCCATGTGCCTCCCTGAGTGCCCTGTTTCTCGACACTGCCGCACCACTGTTCTTTTCATTTTTAAAATATTGTATTCTGGAATCATTCTTTAGGAAGGACGCAACGATATTGTCTGTGTTGTCCGTCGAGCAATCATCTACAATAATCAATTCCCAATGTGAATATGTTTGTTTTACAACGCTTTGTATGGTTTCTGCAATATAATCTGCTGTATTATAGGATGGCATAACGATTGAGACCAGATCTTCTGTTTTATCTATGATATCTTTCTTTTCACTCATGTTTATCTCCCATCCTTTTATACGATCATTTTATCAGTCTTCTGGCCTCCTGCTGTCGCTGGTCGTAAATTTCCTGATCTACCTTTCCGGTTTTCAACAACCAATCCCCATAATCGTATGCCGTCGCCATATCGCCATCCGTAATTCCCTCCCGTCTCACAAATGCTTTCATGATTGTTTGAAAGATAATCTTTATATCTCCTAATAAACTGACATTTTCAATATATTTCAAATCCCATTGCAGTTTATCTTCCCAACTGATATTGTTTCGTCCATTCACCTGTGCCAAGCCACTCAATCCCGGCTTTGCCGTATGACGCATCCGCTGCCTGTCTGTCATAAATACCATGTCTCGGACAAGCTGCGGTCTGGGGCCAATAATACTCATATCGCCCTTCAAAATATTAAATGCTTCTGGTAATTCATCCAACGAGGTTGCCCGTAAGGTTTTTCCAAACTTCCCCAAGCGCACCTCATCTGGCAGAAAATTACCGTTTTCATCGCGTTCGCTGGACATAGATCTGAATTTGTACATATAAAAAATCTTCTCTCTGCCTGTTTCGGGATCAACTCTGCCCGGACGAGGTTGCTTAAAGAGGATCGGAGAACCCAGTTTTACGCGGACTAAAATCGCCACAATGATGTAGAGCCATCCAAAACCTATAATTGCAACTAAAGCACAAAAAATATCCAGCAATCGTTTTATGTACCGCTCGTAAAAACTAATGTCTCTTTCCAAGCGTTGATGAGATGGTCCAAATTCACTAGCTGTGTCATTCTCCCCCATCATCCAAAACATCTCCTAACAGTCTCTATCACGATCTCCTGCTCCTCCACCGTCATCTTAATATCACTCGGCAGGCACAATCCCCGCTGGAAAATGTCCATCCCCACATCAAGTGGCCTTCCATCCCTGCCCAGCGCTTCACCTTCCATATATGCATTCGTGCCGGCCCTTCCATTTCCCTCTCTCGTAATAAATGCGTGGTTCCTGTAGATCGGCTGCAGATGCATCGGCTTCCAGATCGGCCGCCCCTCCGCATTGATTTTCGCAAGGCTCTCCAGGATCTGCGTCGGGCAGCTTTTTCCGTCCTCTGCCAGATACAGCGCATCCTTTTCGCCGCGCACCTGGCGGCACATGGCATCCGGCTCAATTAGCAGGCAGGACAGCCAGAAGTTTGGGCTGCTCTTTTCCTCCTCATAGGGATTCAGCGATACCGGCAGATCCTTCAGGCCTTCCCGGTATCTTTCGTAAACCGCCTGTTTTTTCGCCACATGTTCCTCCAGATACGGAAACTGCCCCCGCACTACACCGGCAATCACATTACTCATCCGGTAATTGTATCCGACTTCCTCGTGCTGGTACCACGGCGCATCCTCCCTTGCCTGTGTTGACCATTTCCTGACCTTGTCAGCCGCTTCTTTCTCATCTGTCAGGAACATCCCGCCGGAGGAACCCGTAATGATCTTATTTCCATTAAAAGAAATGACGCCGTACCTTCCAAAACCTCCCGTCTGCTTCCCGCGATAGGAGGCACCTAAAGATTCTGCCGCATCCTCAATCAGAATGGCATGATGCTCTTCACATATATTCATAATTTCATCGAGCTGGCAGGGTGTGCCGTACAGATGTGCCACCATCACCAGCCTCACATCCGGATAGAGTGCAAAGGCTCTCTCCAGAGCCGCCGGATCCATATTCCATGTATTGTATTCTGCATCAATGAATACCGGAATGCCTCCCTCATACACGATGGGATTGACTGTAGCGCCAAATGTCATGTCGGTACAAAAGACTCTTTTTCCGGCCACAGCCCCTTCTCCCGCAGACGGCATCCCATACAGAAGCTCCCCCGCCCGCTTCACAGCCATGTGTAACGCTGCTGTCCCGGAAGAGAGGGCGACTGCATAGCGGCTGCCTGTTGTTTCGCAGGCGAGACGCTCTGTTTCGTTGATATTTTCACCAACTGTAGACACCCAGTTTGTATCATAAGCCGTACGCACAAAATCCATTTCCTCCCCGTGCATCGTCGGGGAAGACAGCCATACCTTATTATGAAATGCCTGTGCTTCCATTTTTATCCCCCCTCCCTTAGCCGCGCTTATTGCGGTTCAAAATTCCTGCATTACTCTATCTATCCGCTATTACCTACTATATAGGAAATTTTTCGTAAAACACTCCTTATTGTACGCTCTGGCAAAATCTTTGTCAACCCCTCCCTGGCTTTGTAGCTTGTTAGGCCTATACAAAATCTCTTCTTTATGGTATATTTTGTCTGATACTGTTGAATCAATCGGAAAGATATGAGGATTATTATGAAATTACTGCTTTTAATTGTGTACTTTGTTGTTTTGGTTGGAATCGGATTATACTGTCGCAAAAACGCGACAGATGTCAATGGATTCGTACTGGGCGGACGCTCGGTCGGCCCGTGGCTGACGGCCTTTGCCTATGGTACTTCCTACTTCTCGGCCGTTGTATTTGTGGGATACGCCGGTCAGTTTGGCTGGAAATACGGAATCGCTGCCACATGGGCAGGCATTGGCAACGCAGTCATCGGTTCGCTGATGGCATGGGCTGTCCTCGGAAGACGGACTCGTATCATGACACAGCACCTTGATTCCGCTACGATGCCGCAGTTTTTCGGTGAGCGTTTTGGTAGCCGTTCTCTGAAAATCGGTGCCTCCGTCATTATTTTTATTTTCCTGATCCCTTATACGGCCTCCCTGTACAATGGATTATCCCGTCTGTTCGGCATGGCCTTTAACATCGATTATTCCATCTGTATTATTCTGATGGC
>CAYYGS010000141.1:0-7015 GCA_964471335.1 uncultured Jutongia sp. | reverse complement strand
TCTTTCTCTTTAAATTTCCGGCATCTCGCTGTATAAAGAATCGTCCCACCCAACTGAATAATATTAGATACAGAAAGGGTCGTCATGTCGATGATATCCTCCTCCAAAAGGCCGGAAAATCCTCTTCGAATCCCTTTCACCTTCACTCCATTGGCGATACCAGTCCGAACAACTGCCCGGATTGCCGCATTCATTCCCGGCGCATCACCGCCGCTCGTCAAGACTCCAATCGTTTTTACTGCATTGCTCATATCTTACCTCATTCCTGCACAATTCCCAGTTTCTTTCTCTGTTTTGTAGCAATTGTATTTTACGCCATTTCCTCCTATTTTTCAAGATGCCTTTCCAAGAATGACCTAGTTTCAACCTAATAGCCGGAAAGCTCGCGTTCCTTCACCGCCATCGTAATATTTTCTATTTTATCCAATATCCCGTCTTCTATAACACGTCTGGCGTTAACTCCTTTGCTTTTCGGCATTTTTTTCATCTGTTTTTCCTCCTGGAGATATACGCAGACCGTATCCTGTCCATCATACGAAGACAGGCGTTCAAAAATATCATGCTCTGCCTCCAGATAAGAAGCCTTATTTTCAAAGCGGATCCACAGCTCGCATGGTATCTGGTCAAACGGTATAATATCCTGACAGATCACCTTTCCATTCTTATTCTCTTCCGCGTCTACACGCCCCCGCACAATGACTTTACCGTCCTCCTGAATCAAATGCTTCTTCTTCTCATACTGATTCGGAAAGACCACTACCTCTACCGTCCCATACATATCCTCCACGGTCAGGAATGCCATCAGGCTGTTCGTCCGTGTCGTTTTGACCGTCTTCTCCACAATCATGCCGCCAATCGTGACGTGCTCTCCATCCTCCACACGTGCTGCTCCTGCGTTGTCCCCTTCCTCGTCTACCTGAAAGTCAACAGAGCTGTTCGTACAGTTTTTTTGCATCAACGAAGCATATTGCTCCAGAGGATGGCCGCTGATATAAATCCCCAGAACCTCCTTTTCCAGTGCCAATAATTCCTCCTTCTCATACTCTCCCACATCAGGATACACAATCTCATTCGCATGCTTGAGTTCCTCGTCTCCCAGATCAAACAGGGACAGCTGACCCACTACGGCGTCCTTCTTCTCCCGGTTCACTGTATCCAACATCGCCTGATAGACAGACAGCTTCTGCTTTCTCGTGCCCCCCAGCGAATCAAACGCGCCGGATTTGATAAAGTTCTCTATCGTGTGCTTATTAACCTCTTTACTCGTAAGCCTCGTCATAAAATCCTGCATCGAAGTATACCGGCCTCCGGCCTCTCTCTCCGCCACGATATTGTTGATCACTGCCGTTCCGATTCCTTTGATTGCCGACATTCCGTAACGGATCCCGCCGCCGGTTACCGAAAATGCACTGTATCCTTCATTCACATCGGGCGTCAGAATTTCAATCCCCATCTTCCGGCTGCTCATCGTATAGCTTACGATCTTATTTCCATTATCCTTGACCGACGTAAAGAGCGCCGCCATAAATTCCAATGGATGATAATATTTCAACCAGGCTGTCTGATATGCCACAACAGCATAGGCCGCAGCATGCGATTTATTAAAAGCATACTTGGCAAAATCTGTCATCTCGTCATATATTTTCTCTGCGACTTCCTTTGAAATACCGTTTGCAATACAACCACTGACACCCTCTGCCTCATTACCATAAATAAAGTTCTGCCGCTCTGCCTCCATCACCTTTGCCTTCTTCTTTGACATGGCACGCCGCACCAAATCACTCCGGCCAAAGCTGTAACCTGCCAGACTACGCACAATCTGCATAACCTGCTCCTGATAGACAATACAGCCATAGGTGGGCGCCAGGATCGGCTCCAGCTGCGGACAGTCATACGTAATGCTGTCCTGATTATTTTTCCCCTTAATATATTTTGGAATAAAGTCCATCGGGCCGGGCCGGTATAGAGAAATCCCTGCAATTACATCTTCCAGATTCTCCGGCCGGAGTTCCTTCATAAACTGCGTCATGCCGGCACTCTCCAGCTGAAATACTCCCTCTGTCTTGCCGGCGCTGATCATCTCCATCACATTTTTATCATTATAATCAATCGCCAGCATATCCGCATCCGAAAGACCACACATCTGTGCGGCACTCTGTATCACGGTCAGCGTCCGAAGGCCCAGAAAATCCATTTTCAGAAGGCCCAGTTCCTCCAGCGTCGTCATCGTATACTGCGTTGTGACATTACCGTCGGCGCCCTTCGATAACGGTACAAATTCATCTACTGCCCTGGGACTGATAACGACTCCGGCCGCATGCACGGAAGTGTGACGTGGAAGCCCCTCCAGCCGCCTTGCCATATCAATTAAGTTCTTTGCCTGATCATCTGTTTCATACTGCTGCCGCAGCTCCGGATTCATTTGCAGAGCCTTATCGATTGTAATATTTAATTCCATAGGAATCGCCTTTGCAACAGCATCCACATAGGCATAGGGCAGATCCAACACACGTCCCACATCACGGATCACACCTCTTGCCGCCAGTGTTCCGAAAGTAACGATCTGTACCACATGGTCCTCGCCGTATTTTTCCGTTACATAATCAATCACTTCCTGCCGGCGTTCGTAGCAAAAATCAACGTCAATATCCGGCATTGTCACACGCTCCGGATTCAAAAATCTCTCAAAGAGCAGATCGAATCGGATCGGGTCGATATCGGTAATCCCCAGACTATATGCCACAATACTTCCCGCAGCAGAGCCTCTCCCCGGGCCCACGCTGATTCCATGATCCTTACTGTATTTAATAAAATCCCAGACAATCAGGAAATAGTCTACAAAACCCATTTCCCGTATTGTCTCAAGCTCATACTCCAGTCTCTCCTCCCACTCTTTTTTCGGCTCGGGATAGCGTCCCGCAAATCCCTCCCGGCACAGATGGTTCAGGTATTCCCAGGATTCATACCCCTCCGGCACATCATAGTGGGGCAGCTTATATTTGCCAAATTCAATCTCCACATGACAGCGGGCAGCGATCTTTGCCGTATTGGCCACCGCTTCCTTCGCATAGGGAAACAGCTCCAGCATTTCCTGCTCTGATTTCAGATAATACTGTCCTCCTTCGTAACGCATGCGGTCTGTATCCGTCACCTTTTTCTGCGTCTGAATACACAGCAGAATATCATGCGGCTCTGCATCCTCTGCACAAATGTAATGCACATCATTCGTCGCCACAAGCTCCAGCCCCGTCTCCTGGCTGAGCCGTAAAAGCCCCTGATTCACCGTCTTCTGCTCAGGGATTCCATGATCCTGCAGCTCCAGATAGAAATGATCCGGTCCGAAGATCTCAGACAGACGCAACACCTCCTTCTTTGCCTGCTCATATTGCCCATGACGCAGATTCGTCGCCACGATGCCCGCCAGACACGCACTCAGGGCAATAATTCCCTCATGATATTTCTCCAGGATCTCCTGATCCACACGCGGTTTATAATAAAATCCCTCCGTGTAGCCACGAGAGACAATCTTCATCAGATTTGCATAGCCCTGATTATTTTCTGCCAGCAGAACCAAATGATTATAACGCTCCTCTCCACGCACCGTTTCCCGGTCAAAACGCGACCCTGGCGCCACATAGACCTCACAGCCGATAACAGGCTCGATTCCGGCCGCGCGTGCCGCACGGTAAAAGTCAATTACACCATACATATTACCGTGATCTGTGATGGCGATCTGTTTCATCCCCAGCTTCCCGGCCTGTTCCATCAATTCGCCGATCTTACACGAGCCGTCCAAAAGAGAATATTCTGTATGTAAATGCAAATGTGCAAAACTCATATTGCCATCCTTCCTTATATTTCTTCTCCTGTGATTCTCTTACAGGAAAGAAATATCCTTCTGTCTGCGTCTCCAAACACAGCATATTTGCCGCCACCGCTATTATACCCCAAAAATAAATGAGCCGCAAATAAATCATCCACCGAAAAATAATTTTCCCGCAGGATTCAAACGCTGCGCGAGCTTCCCTCGTGATTATATTTGAATTGATATCATAGAAATGATACAATCATTAAGTGAAATTCATATCTCAAAGATAATGTTGAAAAGGAGAAGGACAATGCAAAAAATCGTATTCTTTTGTATCCCTGCACACGGACATACGAATCCAACCCTGGGTGTCGTGCGTGAACTGATATCCCGCGGCCATCAGGTATGGTATTATTCCTACAATATCATGCGCGAAAAAATCGAAGCGACAGGAGCCGTGTTTGTGTCCTGTGATGACTATGATATGGAGCAGAAGCTTACGCAAAAAGATGCTGCCCGAATCGGAAAAGACCTGGCATTCTCTACGAAAATTCTGGTAGATACTACACTGGCTCTTGATGACAAGGTATGTGCGGAGATGGAACGGTTAAAACCCGACTGCATTGTCGCAGATTCTATGGCTGTGTGGGGGAAAGCTGTCGCTATCAAACTTGGCATCCCCTTTGTCTCATCAACGACTACCTTTGCCTTTAATCAGCATTCTGCAAGAATTATGAAACAAGGCCCCGGAGAGATTTTGAAGATGATATGTTCCATGCCAAAAACTAATCGGCAGGTAAAGCGTCTGCAGGATAAGGGATACCCCGTGAAAAGCATTCTTGACATTATTCAGAACGACAACGACACGCACACAATTGTATACACCTCCCCCGAGTTTCAGCCCTGTTCTGAAACCTTCTCGGATAAATATGCCTTTGTCGGCCCCTCCATTCGTCCGGCCGCTGATAAAATCGAAAAGACAAAAGATACTCTGATTTATATTTCTATGGGGACTGTCAACAACGATCTGCTGTCCTTTTATAAATCCTGCCTGTCTGCCTTTGCAGACACTGACTATCAGGTCATATTATCGGTGGGAGAGCTGACAGATATCGGGGCTTTTGGTAAATTGCCGGAAAATATATCGGTATTCCCGCACATCGATCAGATTGCAGTCCTTCAAATCGCAGACGTTTTTATCACCCATTGCGGTATGAACAGCGTCAACGAGAGTCTGTATTTTAACGTGCCGCTGATTATGCTTCCACAGACATCAGAGCAGGGCGGTGTCGCAGAACGCGTCCATCAGCTTGGCGCCGGTATAAAACTTCGTAAGACGAACACAGCTTCCCTGTTGGATGCCGTCCACAATATACTAACAGATGAATCGTACCGAAAAAATGCCGCCGCAATTTCTGACGGTTTCAGAAAATGCAGCGGCGCAATAGGAGCTGCCGACAAGATCCTGTCGGTCTGTAATCCATCTTAAGAAAGGCGATTTGCTCGGGCTTTTTTCATACTATCAATACCAAACAATTTCCAAAAGGTGCTATTTGTCCCCTCGTCATACTCGTAATACGTGTATTCATCCGCGCCCTCTCCTCGTGTTGCAAAAATCACACAACTATCTGTTGCCGGATAGATTTTCCCATACGTACCATCCTTCCGTTTGAGATACATAACGAAATAAAATGGACAGGAGACATCTTTAATCTCCCCCGATGGATTCCGGAAATGTTCCTCTATCCATTTTAATTTTTCAGCATCTTTAAGCACATATTCTTTGCCACACAGATAAAACGAGATCTCGCAAATATCATGCATGTCTTCCGGCCCAAAAAATTCGCAGGAATTATACGGCACATAGGGTTCATAAAATAATGGAATCCTGTAATTATATTCTCCACTTGAATACGAATACGACAAATCCCCAATCGTTGCACCGGCATAACAGATTTCTCCCTGTTTCCCGTCGGCAGTTCCCTTATACAATTTTTTCGGCAGATTATATTTCAGATGATGCAGCTGGTTTGTATCCACAGAATACTGATACATAGTCTCATCGTTATTGATATGCAAATATACCTGTGTGCCGTCTGTCGATACATTGATTTCACAGTATTTATCTCCCTGCGTATAATCACATCCAATATATTTTAAATCCAGCGACTGCACAACCTGCTTCTCCTGTTTAGAATAGACAAACAGGCCAAAACACCCTGCAAAAATCATGCGAGATTCGTCCTCATAATATATCCGCGGCGTATCTGCTCCCCAAAGTTCCGTGATCTTATAGTCTGCTTCCTTCACAGGAACATTGTCTCCCTCCTCACCAGATGGCTCCTGTGTGGCCGCCAGTTGATTATCTTCCGACTGTTCTTTCCCTGATTTGCTTTCCTCCAATTTCCTGCCATCCTGTGCACCTGTATATGCCACAATTCCAGCCCCGCATAAAAGAAAACACACAAGTGCTGTTATAAACTTCTTTTTCTTCCTTCCATGTTTAATCATATTGATACGCACCTCCATACATAATAAATCTTGTAATTGCGATAATAATCTTTACGGACACCCAATCCATCAAGTAACTCATCTTCGTCCAGTTCATTTCTGTCTGTATTTCTTCTCCAATCTGTCACACACAGTATTAAAGTCTTTTGTCTTTCCCTCTTTTGTCTGTTCCAATCCAGCCATTACAAGTTCTCGAACTTCTTTTTTCTGTTCGTCCAAAGCTCTTTGATAATCTTCCTTTAATGCCACAGCTATTAAATCAGTCCTTTCTGATTTTATTATCAGTTTTCCCTTCAATTAGTAGATTTACTCTTTCATCTGATATGATACCTTAGCCAAATAATTTTTGCAACAATTTCGTATTCATTCCCTCCGCTATTACTCATTTTTGTCCAACCAGAAAAAGCCTCTTAAACGGAAACAATATCTTTCCATTTGCCTGATAATGATATTCTATTTCTAAATTCTTCAACATTCATCCATAAATAATTTCTGTTCTTCCTCATTCAGCCTTTCTCCATATACACAAACCTCAATTCTTCCGTAACCTGCTTCTCATCAAAAATTTTATAGCCAAGTTTCTGATACAATGCTATATTCTTTTCACTTCTGGTACTGGTAAACAACTCATACCTCTGGTTTGGATATTGCTTTTCCATTTCAAGCAAAAGTTGTGTCCCTATCCCTTGTCCCTGT
>CAYYGS010000140.1:0-7028 GCA_964471335.1 uncultured Jutongia sp. | reverse complement strand
CGCATATTCCCGAAGGGTATGACGGATTTCGATGTGATAATCTTTCCGGCCTGCCACGACACAAACGGCCACCGTGAGTAACGCCGCCAGGTATGCCGCCACCGGCAGATGAAGGAATCTCCTTCTTAAAAGCCTATATAGTCGTATCATATGATCGCCTTTCCTTTTATTCCTTGATTTCATATCCAATTTCATTGATCGGATTGATATGATTCGTCGCTGCATTATACCGAAAAACGGTCCAGTAGTTTTCCTCTCCACAGGCTGGCACATAGAAGGTATACGAGGACTGATTTCCCGATCCCAGATAGACCTGCACACAGGCATCACTGTCTCCAAGTCTGCCGGGACAAAAACGATGGACAGCATATGTAAATTTTCCAGCCTTTTTATTGTATATAGTGACAGTCTCCGGCCCATAACTGGTTAAATCATCTACATCCAGTGCACAAATCTTCTTCCCTTTGTAGCGAAATTCCATTTCCGTATAATCTACCTCATACTCTTCCCCGCATGACAGCCTGCATACCATATGTGCATCCAGATCCTTCGGTGCTTCACCCCATGTTAGCACGACGCGTACCTGACCCTTTTTCAGATCCTTTGAAATATAACCATCCTGACCAGACAGCACCCGGCCGCCCAAAATCTTGATATCCATGTATGCCGTCTCAAATCCCTTTCCGGAAATTTCCATGCAGTAGCAGCCGGCCGTGAGACCCTTAAATTGATAGCTTCCATCACTTCCTGTCGTTCCTGTAGCATCTGGGCTTCCCAACCGATGATTGATTCCCCTTCGAAGAGACAGATTCAACCCCTCTACTCCCTTCAAATTCACTGCATTCTTAATCGTTCCCGAAGCTCCTCCGATCTCATCCTCACTCTCGGGAATCAATTCTACCAACGGACAGCTATAGACAGATTGGAGTTTTTCATCGACCTGATCCAGATACAGCTCCTCTGAAATATAACCTGCCTTATCAAAGTAGAGGACATATTCATCTGCCAGCTCCGATTTCACTTCATATTTTCCGTTCTCCCCGGTCATTTCCAAATCCCCTAATTCCGTTCCTTCCATATCACAGACCTCTACCAGTACATCTTCTAAATTTTTCTGATTCTCACTGGAGCTATGTTCCTCTGCCTCTACGACCTTTCCCTGAAAGGTGATATCCTCATTAAAATAATCCCTCGTATAACACTGTTCGTCCGCTTTTTTATTTTCCCTTGACAGTGTTGTATTCACAATAAATGTCACATTTGCCTCGTCAAATGCCTGTTTGATGATTTCTTCGTACTTTCCCGTATGATCACTACGAATTGATTTACAGTAATTTTTACATGCCTTTAAAAACAGCACCCGCACTTGATAGAATCCCATTCCCTGCTTCAGCTTTGAAATGGAATTATACCACGCATGGTCGAAGACACTCGCTTCCAGCTTCCCATCCTTTCCCTCCGCTTGATACTCCCGGTTCTTCTCCTCGGCCAGCTGATACATCCGGTAGAAGGCATGGGAAATAATTGTCGAATTCTGGTGGGAACCATCTGCATCCTTACATTTTTTCGAGTCAATGTACCACCTGTCAAATACCTGTTTTGCCCCGTAAGCCTCATGCGGATTCGCAAGGTCACGTGTTGCATGATCTCCTTTATACAGATTTTCCGCCATCCTCCAGCGGCTCCCTTCATTCTCGCCATTCACGACACAGGCTCCGATATCTGAATAGGCTTCTTTGACTGCCTTCCACTCCTCTGCTTCCGACCCAGCCTTGTTGTCCTCGACACTGGAATTCACGATCCCATGCGTCAACTCATGGCAGAGTACGTCAGAGGAAGCCGCATAGCTGATCTCTTTTCCAATAACTGTTTTTGATGTCTTCTTATGTCCATTGTTGGGGTCTATATATGTCAGCCCCTTCCCGGTTCCCATTCCAACTGCCATATAGGGTGCTTCCTTATCCTCGGAATACCATCCCGCCTCATCCTGGCAAGTATTACCTAGCAGGACGACATCCAGCTTCGTTTTCTTCCCGTCATAGCCCTTTCGGGAAAATTTCAAATCATAACTCTTATGAATTCTCTCCAGACTGTGCATCGCAGAAATTTCCTGCGCCTTTGCATCATATTCCTTCTGGTATTTTACAGCGTCTTTAGAATAAAATTCAGATGAGTCTACTTTGTAATCTCCTTGATACAACTGGAAATTATATTGCGGATTTTTCAAAATATAGTTCTTATCTTTTTTTTCAACACGGATCGTCCTCTCCATCCCATCCAAATCATTTCCCCGATAGGAAACACCTGCCGAATCGTTTTCCAGCTTCTGCATAAACTTCCGCTTCCCATCCTGCGCTCCCATCAGAACCTGATAGCTGCCGTTTTCATATTCCCCAGATGATTCCTTTAAGGACAGATACATCTCCCATGCCAGATCCCGATGCCCATAGTAATTGATTATAAAGATACGCGGAGTTTCCGGATCCGTAATCTCTGCCCCGGGAAACTCCTGCAAGAGCTTCTCCCTGCACTGCACATAATCAAAGGAAGGCGCCGCATTCACTGCTCCCTCCGCCGGATAATAGCTTGAAGAAAGATAGTCTGCTATCCCGTCACAATCACATCCTACGATAATAATATTATCAAAACATTCCACACCGTTGATTATTTGCGTAAAGCGGTATGTCTGTCCGCCGCTGTTTGCCTCGGCACGATAAGGGATCAGCTCTGTCAGAGGATCTGTCAGCCCCAGCGCTGTCCTGACACTGTACAGGGAATATAATGCGCTTTCATAAGAATCCACCCGTACTGTGCTGTATTTTCCATAAATCGTATCCAGATATCCGTAATCATTGATCATACACTCATAGTCTACATCATCTGCATTCATCTCCTCCAGATCCTCAACACATAAATCCTCAATATCCTCCGGATGGTAATCTCTGGCCGCCACGACACTGACCGGATACTCTAATTGATATTCCTGATCCCCCTTTTTCAGGACTGCTGTCAGAATGATATCATGATCCTCCTTATCCCGGCACACCTGACCAGAAACCGATACAACAGACGGATCCGAAGACTGCCATGCGACATCCCATGTTTCCGGCAACTCATTGATCAGCTGAATATCTTCAACGACAGACTCTGCCATATTACCCGGTGCATATTCCAGATATACATACTGTTCCAAAACATCCAGATCATCCAAAATCCCAGTTTCTACATCATCACTGCCTGTGGCATCTGTCGGTACCGGCTCTTCCGTTGTCACTGTCACATCTCCAATTGTCGGTATTGGTTCTTCCGTTTCTGTCGACGCGCCTTCGGCTGTCGCTGTTGGTATTGGTCTTGTAGTGATCGCCGGCTCCTCCCTCTGCGTCTCCTCCGCCACATATTCTGTCAACTGAATCTGATCGGCCGCTGGTTCTTCTGCCACTTCTCCATCGCAGGTAAATCCAAAGGTAACAGAGCCGCCCGGATAAATATTCTGATTATATCCGGCATTTTTCACCGTACAAAAACCATCTTGGCTATCAATCTGCTCTCCATTCCACAGCATCTGTATCCTCGAATGATACGGAAATATAATTTCCCAGTCTTGCATCACAGACTCTGATGTATTCACAATCTCTATACTGACATTATATCCACCCTCCCATGCATCAACAACTGTATATTTCACAGTATATCGATCTGTCGCTACGATGCGTTTCGTGCTCTGGACATAGTAATTCTCCGGCAGAGCATCCGGCTTTCCTTTCGCGATAAAGCCAACGGAAATCTCCTTTCCCACCTTGATATCCTGATTCCATCCTGCATTGTTAATCCTGTACTGATCCTGTGCATGTGACACCAGAGTACCATTCCAGACAGAGGTAATCTCCCCATCCAGAGTAAAACCCAGACACCAATTCTCAAGCTTCATACTGCCAACATTTTTCAACACCAGCTGTCCCTCATATTCTCCTTCCCATTGGTTCACAACAGTAAATTCCACCTGAAAACCATTTCCGGTATAGGAGTCCTTGATCTCCTCAACAGACTGTGCATGAACCTCCTGTGGACCAAGTCCGGAAATTATCATTGTCAGCGCCACCCAAAAAGCACACATTTTCTTTCCGAATCTGCGAAACACACTTTTCATATCCTTCTCCTCTTCCTTTCATCTTTGTTAAACACTACCCCTGTATCCTGGAACTTCAAACCTTATTATCTATAATGTAAATTTTAGCAAATAGAAATTAAATTGTCAATTTATTAGTATAGAAGCTAAAGAATAAACAGGGACTATTCTGTCCGACATTGTAATAATAGAAAGAAAACAGGAAAACGCCTTGACATAATATGGATATGATGTATAATATATCTGGTATTGAAAACTACATAATTTTGCTTTTAAAACTCAGAGTGATCGTCTCTGGGATATTTACCTGATAAGATGACATACTAATCCCACATGCTACGCATTCTGCGTAGCTCAAATAGCAATGAAAAATGCTGCTTTTGCATTTTTCCTGGTTGAAATCGTAATGATTGTTAGACAGCGTTTTTTGCTGTCTTAGAATCATTTTTCAACCTATGCCCTACTCAAAATCGGTTAAGGCTCCACAGCTGCTTACGAATTGTTTCACGCCCATGCGCAAAGCTAATAAAATTAGCTTCCACAACCCTGTAATCAAAACTGCTTCAAAAATCTTGTGTCATTCTCATAGAGAAGCCGCATATCATCTATCTCGTATTTAAACAAAGCGATCCGCTCTAACCCTACGCCAAAAGCAAAACCGGAATATTTCTCCGGATCAATACCACTCATCTCCAGCACATGCGGATGCACCACGCCGCAGCCCAGAATCTCTACCCAGCCGGACCCCTTACAGAAGCGGCAGCCCTTGCCCCCGCACTTAAAACAGGTCACATCCATCTCTGCACTCGGCTCCGTGAACTGAAAGTGATGTGGACGGAATTTTACCTTCGTCTCCTCGCCGAAGAGACGCCTTGCAAATTCCTGCAAAGTCCCCTTCAAATCAGCAAAGGTTATATTCTGATCCACAACCAGCCCCTCGATCTGATGGAAGGTTGGAGAATGCGTTGCATCCACCTCATCGGACCGGAAAACGCGTCCCGGAGCAATCATACGGATCGGAAGCTTTCCTTTCTCCATCTCATGTACCTGGACGCAGGATGTCTGCGTTCTGAGTAAAATGTCCTTTGTCAGATAAAAGGTATCCTGCTCATCCTTCGCCGGATGATCCGCCGGTATATTTAAGGCCTCAAAGTTATAGTAATCATACTCCACCTCCGGGCCTTCGACCACTTCATATCCCATTCCCACAAAGATATCCTCTACCTCCTGGAGCGTCTTCGTATTGGGATGACGATGGCCAAGTACAATCCTCTGGCCGGGAAGCGTTACATCAATTGTCTCCTCCCGCATCTTCTCCTCACGGAGCGCCTTTTCAAAGGCGGTACGCTTCTGCTCCAGCTTCTGTTCGATCTGGCTGCGCGCCTCATTCACAAGCTGTCCCACCTTCGGCCTATCCTCCGGCGGCACATCCTTCATCGACTTCAGGATCTGCGTCAGCTCACCCTTCTTTCCCAGAAAGGAAACCCTGATCTCATTAAGCTTATCAAGCTGCTGAGAAGCCTCGATCTGCCCCATCGCTTCCTCCATGATACCCTTCAAGCTTTCTTTCATATTCATAAGTAACCTCATTTCTGCATACTAGTGTATGCGTTTTACTTTTTCGTCTTCACAATCAAAAAGACCCCCTGTCTGACAAGGAGCCTTATCGGTTCGCAGCCCAGACAGGCCAGCCTTCCCACACAAATCCGGAACACATCCGCATCCATGCCGGAAGACTGTCTGCCGGGGACGGCCGGCGCTTTTCCTGAAAGCTTCTTCCGACCGCGGTACCACCCCGCTTTTTATGATAACAAATACACGAAAGTCATGATAGAACGGCCAAATGGCCAATCCCTTCCTATTCACTGTACTGAATTCATAAACTCTTGATTTCACATAACGCGTGGTAAACGTCATTCTATACACAGCAATACGCCTTCCAGAATGCAGCTCCTGTGGGAAATTCAGCAAATACCGTTACGTAAGAATGCTTTCAGCCGGTGACATTCTCTCTCTAAACGAATACTATCTGCCTACTGGTACAATCCATACACACGTTACAGACACATTTTCCTACTGATGTAGTATCCAAAACCCCTGTATTTATTGCACATAACACAATCATCACCTTTTTTCATATGGCATATGTTAACACACTTCCCCCAGTTTTGCAACAATCTTTTCAAAATGCATCGCATGTGACGCCTTGACAAGCACAGCATCAGACGGTTTGATTCTCTGTTTCAGTTCATCAATCACCTGCTCCGGCGTATCATAAGAGATAATCTCCATCTGCTGTGGGAGGCTCTGATTTTGTATGCCCTCCATCCTGCGCTTTTGCGCCTCTGCACCGGCAGCATACTCTCTTCCCAGGCCGCCGACGGCAAGCAGCACATCAATCCCCTTCTGCACCAGATATTCGCCGATCTCATAATGAAGCTGTTTCTCATCGGTTCCAAGCTCATACATATCTCCGAGGATAGCCACCCTGCGCCCATCCGCCTCTGCCAGGACATCAATCGCTGCACGGACAGACACCGGATTGGCATTATAGCAGTCATCCATCACTGTCAGGCTGCCAACCTCCATGATATGGCCGTGGCCGTCTACCGGTTGATACGCCTCGATCCCTTCTCTGATCTGCTCCGGCCTCAGCCCCAGCGTCAGCCCGACTGCCGCAGCTGCCAGCGCATTCGATACCATATGCATTCCCGGAGACGGCACCATAACGTCAATTTCTCCCTCCGGGGTGGCGATCTCCACCCTTGAACCAAGAAGCCCCCGCCTTTGAATACTTTTCGGATAGACGGACAACTGCCTGTCCGCCCCCACGCCCTCTGTCAGTACCTCTCCGGTAAAGGAGCGTGCTTCCGGAAACAAGCCGTAATATATGGGTGAATTG